>JAADCY010000227.1 GCA_013154205.1 Thermoproteota archaeon
ACGAGGAGATAAGTAAGATTCTTACAAGAGAAGATATAGAGAGAATAAGACCGGAAAACTATCTAGGAAACTACAGAGACCTCATACAGAGGGCAATACAATATGCATCGAATGTGATAAGTAGGGCTAAGATCTAAGACTCGACAAGCAATCTCACGTCGCTACTTCTAAAGCATATATAGACACTGCTCCCCAACTCCAAATCGAGACTGCCGAGAACATTTGGCGTAGATATACATTTAAGACAGATACTACCTATTCTCACCTGGACACGTAGGATGTTACCCTGCCTCTCGAGATCTTCTATAAACCCCCGTACCACATTATCGAACTTACTGACAGGTTTGGATTTCGAAATTAATATACGTTCAGGTCTTATAAACACCTTGACCCTATGTCCCTCGCATACTCTATCTTTGCTCACTATCTCTATGTCCCCTACTCTCACTATTGTCTTATCGTT
This sequence comes from Thermoproteota archaeon, assembly GCA_013154205.1. Classification (GTDB taxonomy): domain Archaea; phylum Thermoproteota; class Thermoprotei_A; order Sulfolobales; family Desulfurococcaceae; genus JAADCY01. The sequence goes on from JAADCY010000227.1 coordinate 464, forward strand.
ACTGAACACTACGATACCACTCATAACGTTAATATCAACGAAACTTGCAACAAGTTCACAGCAAGGCCTATTGAAAACCTCCTCAACAGTATCGTACTGGAGAATCCTGCCTCTATACATTACTATCACCTTTCTAGCCAGCGACCAAACATCCTCAAAATCGTGAGTAACATGAATGACTGTTGTACCATATTCTGAGACAACTTCTCTAACAAGCTTTCTAAGCCTAGTTCTCGTGTTAAAGTCTAGAGCACTGAAAGGCTCGTCCATGAGTAGCAGTTTTGGCCTAACAATTAATGCTCTAGCTAGTGCTACTCTCTGCTGTTCACCGCCACTTAATGTTGTAGGTTTCCGATGTAGAAGATGCTCTATCTCCAGCCTCTGTGCTATCGCCTTAACTTCTCTCAGTATTTCGTCTTTTTTGCTTATCCTCTTCTTTAGCCCGAACGCTATATTATCGAATACTGTCATATGAGGAAACAACGCATAATCCTGATAAACTATGCCTATATTTCTCTTCTCTGGTGGCAAGCTTGTTATGTCTCTACCGTCTAGAATTATCACGCCCTTTCTAGGCTTGTGTAAGCCTGCGATGGTCTCTACAAGTATTGTCTTTCCAGAACCTGTTGGTCCTATTACACATACATAGTCTTTCTCGTCCACTATAAATGTTATATCCTCAATTTTAAACTCTCCTAAGTCAACGTGGATATTCTTAACTATAAGAAAACCACTCATATCTTTCTTCCTCCAAACTTCTCCACCATGTATATTGTGATGAATGATACTCCTAGCAGAAGAAGACCGCTCGTTATAGCCATTCCCAAGTTACCGTACGACATGTTCAGGTACAACGTTACAGGTAGAGTCTCAGTAACCATATACGTCCCACCTGCGAGTATGAGAACTGTTCCAAATGTTCCCACGCTTCTCGCAAATGCTATTACTAGAGCAGCTATGATACCGCTTCTTGCCATTGGTAAGGTAACCTTCATAAACGTTTCAAAAGAACTGTATCCGAGGCTTCTAGCAACTAGCTCATATCTCGTGCTTATAGTCTCAAAAGTGGAGTAGAGCATCCTCATTGCATATGGTAGAGCTGTGAAGAATTCTGCAATTACAACACCAATCTTAGTGAATACTACTCTTATTCCAATATCCTCTAAAAGCGTTCCTAGAGGTGTCCTTCCAAACAGCAGAAGCAACGCTAATCCAAGAACTACTTCGGGCATAGCTATCGGTAGGTCAAGTATCGTCATTATTAGTCTCTTTCCGAAGAACGAGAACCTAGCTAGCGCATATGCTGCCGGTGTTCCGACTATCATTACTAATATTGTTGATATTAGTGCTGATATTAACGTCAGTTTCAGAGAAAATATCATCTCGCTACTTTTTAAGGATTCTATAATTTCTTTAGGTGATGGAAGAGCAATTAAGCATATGAACGATAAGAAAAGTATTAGCGCTATGAGGACAGTCGTCATTATACATATATGCTTGAATCCTATCTGTACGCTCTGAATCCCCATGTCTCCCAGACCTTCAATCCTTCAGAACTGCTTATGAATCTTACAAATTCCTTAGCTACTTCCAAGTTTCTATCTTTTTTAGCATATATGGTGACTGCCGCAGCTATTGTTTTTATTACGTTCTCGTTTGCCGGTATATGTATTATCTCTATCTTCCCTTTCGACTGAGGCCATGTTGCTAGGTCCTCCCATATTATCGCAGCATCTACTTGTCCAGTCACCACGTACAGTAGAAGCTGGTTCACCGTAGGCGCCTCCACGACCTCGCCATGTTTCAATTTTTCTAGAAAAGCTTTATAGAGACCATTTTTCTCGAACATCTTTATCGTTACTCTACCGATAGCACAAGCTTTAGGATTGCCTACAGCTATACGCACGCCAGGTCTAAGAAGGTCCTTTAGAGAGCGTATGTGAGCTGGATTGCCAGCTGGTACTGCTATTACGGGTATATGAAGAGTTATGTTCACTATCGTACTTGGAATTACCAGACCTTTTTCTTGAGCGATCTTGATATAATAGTATGATCCAGGCACAAAAACGTCTCCAATACCCATCCCAAGTTTTGCAAATAGCTCACCGCTACCACCGTAGTCCACCTCAACTTTAATGTGGTACTTTTTCTCGAACATCTTCGCAAGCTCATTCATCGGTTTCATTAGGCCGGCCCCGCATAATACAACTAGCGTGTTTTCTTTACATGTGTTCTGGGTGTTGTGCATATATGCTATATATGCTAACAAGCATGCTGATAATACCACAACTATCAGTAGTATCACGATAGTCTTACGATGGGTAATCATTATCCATTTCTCGATAACGGTTCCTAATAACCATTACCCACATCATCTATAGAACACAGGTAGCGGCGGGACCTGTATGTATGTGCAGGTGTTCGGATTCCATAGTTGAGCGCTTGTGCTTGCTGAGTATGCTGTTCCGTGAGGCTTTACAAAGACTATGAAACTGTATTGCATTCCTTTTAGACAGTGATTATAGTTCACATATGCTTTAACAGCATCGAGAATCTCATTCTTCGTCAACGAACCTAGCATGAACATGTGAAGGAACCCTCCTGACCCATGTATAGGCTGTA
>JAADCY010000112.1 GCA_013154205.1 Thermoproteota archaeon
TATGGATAGACCTACAGTACGCTATGAGGGAGCTAGAGGCATCACTAGGTGCAGGAATAGCGGATATGAGCACACAGTTCGACGTAGGCCTGGACAACGAGGCAAGAAAGATATTCGAGGAAGCAAAAGTAGTAGCAGAGCAGAAGATGAAGGAGAAATATGCAGAGCTACCAAAACTACTCAATGTCGGAGTCGAGGAAGAAGAGAAAGCTGGGGAGGTCTCTCCCTAAAGATTTTATAGTTAGGAATAACCCATTAATAACACTAGATCGATGATAACAAAGGATGTTTTTGAAAAATTAAAACAGTTTTTGCCAATATTAAATAATCATTATTCTAAGTAAAAGATTAGTATATCGAGGTTGTTATTACAAAAAGCCTTGCTTCTTAGTCTTATATGGTTAAACCTATTCTTTTCTCGAGAAGTGGTACTAGTGTGAACTCTATTGTTTTACCAATGAATCTCAGTAGATACTTTATCTCGGGATACTTGTTTATTATATCGTTAACATCGGTTGGATCAAAATCTATCTTCATGTTTAGCTTACACAGTACTATTCTTCCCGGAGAGAATACTGCGTAACCATTTCTCGTCTTTACGGTTATTTCACTGTTTTTCTTATCATATGATACTATGATACTATATGGCTTGCTTCTTATAAGAGCGGTTTTTCCACCTGTAATGACTAGATATAAATGAGGACCGAATGATAATACCTCTTTATCTTCTTTACCGATCCTCTCTGCAAGGGTATTGAATATAGCGGATAAATACGATGATAGATCATATATTCTCTGCGCAACACTAACTATAGAAGGCTTTAGCTGGGCTGCTTTGGAAAGCACGCGATCATCAACTCGTTTCATCAAGCGATCAGCCGTACTCTTTGCCTCAATTAGTAATTTTTTCCCGGGCATATCGATCACCCTGTTTTTCCATAAAGATTAGAGGAGGTGTTAGAATAAATTATTTTTCCAGACCTTATAGATTTCATCGACAATGTCGTCTTCAATCACGGTTTCACAGCCTTGACCCCGTAGAACAAGCCTTCCGTTTCCAGGAACCACGTCGCCTACAATACTGAACTTCTCACCTATCTCAGTAAGTATTTCTACAACTTTATCCAGGTTCTTGGGTGGAACCGTTGCTACTAGTGTACCGCTGCTCAATAATTTTAAAGGATCAAGGCCTAGGGATTCAGTAATTATTTTAACTACGTTGTCAACACGGAAGTTATTCCTATCTACTATGATGTCGTTACCGCTAGCTAGGGCGATTTCCCTCAGGGCTTGTAGAACTCCTCCTTCGGTTGGATCATGCATTGTGTTTACGTAATCTTTTATCCTTAAGGCTTTCTCGACAACACTTATTTCTCTAACATATCTTCTAGCTTCATCTATGATCCGTTTATCAATGCCTCTGCTTAACAATAACTTCTCAAAATCCGATGCAATAACAGCTGCTCCTTCTCCACCAATATGTCCTATAACTAGTACTTTGTCTCCTGGTCTCGCGTCTCTTGTCATGATTACTCTGTTACGTGTATAGCCTATGGCTGTCATCGCGATTATAGGTCGTGATAGGTCGGGGGAGATCTCTGTGTGGCCCCCTATCACAACGCCCCCGATCGTTCTAAGCGCTTCTCCCATATCCGAAAATATCTTTCTTACAGTATCAATCTCTATACCCGAAGGCATCATAATTACTGGTACAAACCATCTTGGCCTAACGCCTCTAACAGCAATATCGTTCGCAGAAACGTGGACGGCTAGCCAGCCTATCATTGATGTAGCTGTCGTAATGGGATCGGCATGAACTACGAGGAAGCCATCACCAAGCCTTAGTATTGCTGCATCCTCCCCTATATTGGGCCCCATAACAAGATCCACGTCTTTCGATGGCAATAGACGGAGAAGCTCAGACAGTATTCTCCATGAAGGCTTACCCTCTTTTAATCCCGGATCATTTATCAAGACTATATACACCCTTTCGAATACATTCCTTGCATATATAAGCAACCGTGGATACCTGGACTAAACAATCCTCACAACCTATTCTGCCGCAAACCATACAGTATCCGATAGCCGGGTATTTACCGCATAGCTCACAATTAGTCTCGAGACATATCCTACAGAGACCTGTTTCTTCATCGTAATCGCGATCGCATACTCGTCTCCCGCATCTTCTACAGACATGTTTTGCAATGTTTTCCCCGCAAATATCGCACTTGTTATCAGCCATAGTCATCGTTGTTACACCCGGCTAGAATAACCTATAAGCGATTACATATAATTTAACTAGTTGTCTAGAAGTAATGGTGGAGATCCTTGCTATTACGTATAAAGGTTGTTAAATGCGCTGATATAGTGCTAGATACGAATGATTTGTCCGAGCTTGACCCTTTAATCAATCATCTGAAAAAGATATGCAGTGAGGACGCTAAGACGTATATCCACTTGCTAGAAAGAACTCATATAGAATGCATTGATCAAAAAATATTGTTCAAGGGGATTCTCAGGGAGGTTCGACCCGATAGGCTTTCACAGTATTATCAATGAAAATCTTGTTTACTGCGTCTTCGTCAATAATTCCTTCTTCGATCAACCTATTAACTCTCTTAGGTATATCCCACGGGTATGATGAAACGCCGGGTCTCTTCGGATCATCTATGAAATCCGATTCGATGAGGAGTCTTGATAGATTTGATGAAAATACTTTCTTAAGGGTTCTGTACTTTGCTGGGACTGTGTAATTAAGATTTGTTATCTCAGCATGTACTGCTTCGTTATACGTGACGTGATGCAGGAAGACACTATTTCTTTTTATTCCGACAAAACCTGTGAGTCTCTCTATCGATTTTACAGTAGTGTAACCGCCTTGTTCGAGATGTAGATGAACTATCATGTCATGGTCTTTTGCGATCTCAAATGCTTTGATCATAACGAGTTCTGATAAAACGAGTCTATCGGGTGAGGTACTGTAGTGTTGTCTACCCACTTCGCCTATACCATCTATTAGTCCCTCCCTATGTTTCTCAACAATTATCTCGAATACCTTTTCGGCGAGATCGA
>JAADCY010000237.1 GCA_013154205.1 Thermoproteota archaeon
AGACCCAGTCCATCTTCTCCTGGATTAGCCTAATGGGTTTTGGCCAGTCTTTTCCGAAAACCGGCATATCGATTATGGCTAGAGCGTCCACTTCTACATGATTATCTGTAGCATTCCACGGAAAAGGTATTCTTAGGATTATGTCCTGCGTCGATGTTAGGTTTTCGCGGAGAAGACGGGCAAGTGCTTCTTCACATGTCGTATCAAGTGTTAGTGTTAATACCGCGTATTCTGCGAGCTTGTGTGCCCAGGCATGTATATTGTCGATGTACGAGTATACTATGATATACTGTGTATTGTTCTCCATTACTTTAAATACTGCTAGAACGACACCATGAGGCAAGCTGTAAAAGTGATAGAGTACTGTTCCACTACTGAGGGCCTGCCGGAATTTTTCCAGATACAAAGTATTATTCGGGACAACCATGTACATTGGGCCAGGTAACGTGGGGTATGGTGATAGCGATACTTTATTCCACGGATACGCATCGATGATCTCTGCTCCTCTATATCTATCCTTCGAGCTAATTATTGCTTCTAATTCTTCTATGTCGCTACGAGGAGGATGACCCCATATAGGCTGCATTAATGGCTTGGCAGGAGATACTGTGATCGCTGTCCTGGCCACCTTGTTACTTTTACTTGTTGTAGTGCTTGTCGCTTTTTCTATATTCTTGTTTGTCTCCACCGTATACCATAGCAGTGATGATATGATAATGGCTACTACTACTATTATAGCGACTATTCTTCGTGAGAGCCTCATCTTACAGTCCCAGCCTTTATACATATGATTTCCTGGCATATATGCTTAAGCCGAGCATTAGGCATGAGAGCACTATGAGAATTTCACTCACTATCGTTATGCTAAAGAGTGATTTGACTATGGGCGTGAATGATATTGCGAGAACTATTGCTCCGCCTAGACTCGACATTGTAAGCCTTATACCCGCTGCAAGCGCCTGTAGCCTGCCCGGTAGTCTCCTGGATAACAGCATTGTGTATCCCTGGTCTAGGAATGGGAAGGCGGGGACGAGCCATATGAGTATGGCTATCCATCCCCATGAGATGTAGAGGAGTACTATGAGGGTTGCCTCGATAATGGCTCCTAGGAGAGCTACGTAGACTGGGCGGATCTTATCTGATAGTATTCCGACGAGAGGCCTGGCTATAGCGCCTATTATTGCCGGGAACAACGTGTATACCACGCCGAAGAAGCTTGAGGAACCCGCTATTTGCCTGAGCCTCAACGCGTAGCTGCCGAAGAAGAGGTTTAAGCCTGCGAAGACTAGCGAGCCAGCTATGAAGGTGTATAGTGCGAGCCTTGCTCCCGTGAGTATGTCTCGTAGGTGTGCAGTGCCTCCGGTCACGTGTTCTGGGAATACTATGTATGGTATTATGGCTGATAAGGCATAGATAATGCCTGACAAATAGAAAGTTGCTGAGGCCCCTATGACCTGCTCGAGGACCCCTCCCAGTGGTCCCCCGACACCCCATCCTATGGTGGCCCACATCATGTAGAACCCATAGCTCCTACCACTACTCCCGGTAGCATGTAGTAAGGCCCCGGTTATTGATGGCCATGCAAGGCTCCACATAGCCATATAGATCGATGCTAGTACTGGCAGGTAATAGATACTGGTAAGCCCCATGAGGAAGAGAGGTGCAGCCCCTATAATACTTATAAGAAGTATTCTTCTACGCCCAATCATATCGGCTAGGCCGCCGCCTAACGCGCTGAACAATAACGGGAGAGTCTCCGCGGCCACAAGCATTGTTATGAAGCCATAATTGTTGCCGAGAAGAGTCTTGACGAGATCACGTGATAGTACGAGATACATTCCATAGCTTAGATTGCTTAAGAGCATTGATAGGCTAAACCCGAGTATCCAGAGCGGCGTCTTCTCCCTGATCCTCAGTATCCATGGCGGTAGTGCTGCCACTTCACAGCACACCTTCCGTCAACGATAACATCTATACCGGTAATCATTATTACATCGAAATATCACATAATGTACAAACTAATTAATCTGCCTATAATTTGTAATTCGCCTAAACAGGAAAACCAAGATTGTGATGCAATGTTTCATGTTAAAAAGAAAAGTGGTTAAACTGAAAATTCCGTTCTTCAGCTACCAAAGAGCAGATCCAGGATTTTCATAGCCTCGCGTTCTCCGCCCAGGACTTGTTTGCTGTAGAACTCTGTGTATCCACATCGAGCACATGTTACGGCTACATATTCGTAGCTTTGCCAGTTCATAAGCCTTGTGAACCCAGCGCCAGTTAATGCGTGCTCATTAATTATTATGTCCTGGCTCCCGCACTTTGGACATTTCCATCTACCTTTAAACAACCTGTACCAGTCAGTCAACCCGAAACACCCATTAGGTTAGGTGTTCTTCATATCTAGTGTGGCTAGAACAATGTAAAAACCCTTCCGGAATACATGGTATGGAAGAAAATCAATACCGATTATTTATCTCGTCGAAAAATATGGTTTAGACAGAATCTTATCGTTCCTTATCCAGCTTTATCTAGAAAAGATGCTTAGAGACTTGATGGGTGGTTTACAGTTCCTGGTAACTGCTATGATTTCTGCTAGTATGCTAATAGCGATCTCTGCTGGTGTATCCGCTCCTATGTCGAGGCCTGCGGGCATGTGTAGCCTATCCTTGTACTGCTCGGGATCGATGCCTGACTCCCGGATCTTGTTGAGGGTATATTCTGCTCTACGTTTGCTGCAGAGAAGCCATATGTGTCCTGGGAAGCCCTTTCTTAACAGGTTCTCGAGAGTCTTCCTATCGGTTTCTACCTCACCGTATGCTATGACTACTATATGCCATGGCTTAACGGCATGCTTTAACACTAGTTGCTCGACGGGGCCGTGCTCTACGTGTTCTGCATAGGGGTATCTCTCTCTATTGGCTAGCCGTGGATCGGTGTCGAGGACCACTACTCTGTATCCTAGGAGATGAGCCATGTCTGCCAATGGTTTACCAACATTACCTGCTCCTACGAGTACTAGTTTAGGTGGAGGTTGGACTACTTTGAGCATGATCTCAACTACGCCTCCACATACCTGATTTGTAGGTATAGCGTCCCCCGGAATGTTTTCTCGGCGGAGAGCGAACTTGGCTTTCCTCGTCTTCATGTCCCGGAGGGCTTTGGCGGCTTCTTCTAGGATGAATTTCTCGACCGCGCCGCCTCCTATACTCCCTATCTTCCTACCATCAACGGTTACAGCCATTACAGCTCCTACGTCGCGGGGCCCGCTCCCCTCCTTGCTCGTTATGATCGCTAGTACCACGGGGTTATCTCTGCGTAGCTCCTCAACTATTGCCTCGAAGACCCGTGGGTCATCCGGCAAGGTCTTCGTCCTCATAGATTATTTTTACTCCTCTACCCATTAGTAGCCTAGCTATTGTTCTAGCGTCCATACCTGTCAATGGCTTGTCAAGCTTTATTATGACGCTAAACCCTCCTTGCCCCATTACGGGTGTTCCTTCGAAATAATATTGTGGCTTCATCTTCTTAGTTAATAGGATCTTATTGACTTCTTCAAGCGCTGCACGCACATCCCAATGGGTCATGAATTCCTGGAGGACTATTTTGTCGCGGGATATTCTTGCCAGCATAATATACACCATTACCTCAATGGTTTCTCCATGGATAACCCATTATATCTATTATCTGAACACATATTCTATGTTTGAACTATGATAGTAGCGCAAATGACCAGCCGTAAACTATACGTTCCAGTCGACGTTGCTTACGAAGAATGTACAACAATATAAATATGATCTTTCGACTCTGTACAGAGTATTAATTGTAGAGAGAGGCTAAATTTATAAGAATGTTTTATTCTACCACAAATCAATATAGTAAGCGGTTACTGCTCCGCTCATTTTGGGTGCACCTGATGATAACGAGTCTGCTTGCAGGTAAATTCATGGATATTATTAAGTGTGATAAAGAAACAATTCCTAAAATCATTAAAGAAATAATATCAAACCATAGCCGGAGCACCAATGGTTTACGGCTAGACATCTATGGGAGTAGCGACAATATGCTCACGCTCCTAGTAGATTATCTCAACGAGTATGTCATTATAGTCAAACATGACGGGACACATCTAAGCGAGTTATCCTCAAACATGTATGAATCTCTTGCCAAGCTATTGGATGAGATAATTGATGATAGATGCTATATCGAAGTATACAGTCTAAGCCCTAACGAAATAGATCTAAATCTTAACGTGATAAATGAGAGAGCTGTTAAAGATGGAAGCATACATCCTTACTACCAGGTTAGCCTTGAGAAAATACTTGCTATAACTACGGGAGAACAAACCAGTGGATTCGAAGAACCCGGCTCACCTGGAAAAGCCTCGAACGAGGAACATATCTATAGTAGGCTCAAAGACATAATCGATGAAGAATACTCGAAGCTACTCGTATCACCATCAACAATAGCGAGGATCCTTGCTTTCAGCCGAGACTACGATATCAAAGAGCTCGCTAAAGAAGAGATCAAGACTTACAAGTACTTTAACATTATCGAGGACTTCGTTAAATCTGCGAATGTATGGGCTATGCTACTTAAATTCGATGATTACGAGGTATGGGCTGTTAAGAAAGATGATTCGATCGGTATGATAGCGAAGTATATGGGTGGAAGAACCTATACCGGCTCCGAGACTGTTAAGATTATTGAGGAGGAGCTTCACAACAACATTGATAAAATAGATAAGATCAGGGTTGTCCTATATTACAGATAATCTATTTCTTGTTCACATTCACATGTTAATTACCAATAAGCAATGATAATGTTTCTTTCTTGAATATTCAATTGAGTTATAATCATTGTTTAAAGTGTTAAAGATATAATTATTGAATTGAACATTTCTAATAGAATTATACATATGATTAATTCGAATACAGAAACAATTAATAGTTAGAATCTCTAATACGTAGTAAAAATACCGGTTCAGCTGGTGATATTGTATGTCTGGTATAACCCCGATCAAAAAAGTCCTTACAGAACTATCCAAACTACCAAAAGTTATCGGTGTATTCGTTGTAAGCAAAGAAGGATTCGTGATAGAATCAATAACTTCTAGAGAAGCCTTCGACGAAGAAGCACTTGCAGCCATGGCCACCGCAGCCCTAGGTTCTATAGAGGCGCTAGGCAGAGAGCTCGACCTAGGAAAGCCCGAAATAGCGACTCTCGAGTACTCAGGCGCAATAGTGCTGGCATATGATCTCGGGGAGAACCTTGTTATACTTGTAGCTGAGAAAGGCGCTGTGCTTGGACGTCTAAGGTACGAGCTTAAGAAGAACATACCACGTATCACCGCGGCCCTCTAACGAAGAAGAGGGCAGCAGGTGGTAATGCAGTGTCTAAGGAGGGAAAATTCTCATTGACAGATAAAGTCGAGTTTCCAACCGGTACACTTAACACAATTATTGCAATGTACCAGATAGCTCTAAGTAAGGCTCTAGGCAGTGGGAGCGCCGCATTAACCCAGCTCATTCTACGCGAGGCCACAAAGCTAGCGGATGAGATGCTCGGCGAGATCAGTTTTGAGAGCGGTAGTCTTGAAGAGCTAGACAAGACTATTCCGGAGCTACTGAAGGTTCTAGGCATTAGTGATAACGTGGAGGTTGAGAAGCCTAGTAATGGTGATCAGGCGGGTAAGACCTATGTAGTGAAAATATATGATAGTGTATTCAAGCCCGTCGCACTACTCCTAGCTAAGAAAGGGATCAAGTTCACGCTCAGCCCAGAATCATTCATAGTAGCATATATAGTGCAGAAAGTCGTAAGAAAGACCAATCCCAAGGCGAAGGTCAGAATAGACGTCGAGCCAATGAAAAGCGCCGACGAGCCGCTAGTCATAAAGGTGACCATTAGGTAATAGATACTGACCGCTAAGCAGAAATAAGCCATCCCTTTTTATCCAAAACAACAATTAGGCTTTCCCATAAAGAAAAACATTCTTATATCATGGCGAGAGGCGTCAGGAATGAGTAGTCATGCTTTGCCTGATATAGATGCTCTCAATAAGTACTTGGAGAGCATCGATGGTATAAGCTACATTGTCGCTGAGGAGGGCTTCCTTGTTTATTGGAGCAATGACTTGGGAGAAGAAGATGCTGAGAAAATGATAGCGTTAGCGGTTGATTTGAAGAACGTCTTAACCAACACAATGGGTATCGGCGGCGAAGAATTCTATTGGACTAGTATCAGCATTGCAGGCAGGAATACGGGAATTGCCTATCTCGGCGCGAGCCTCATACTGATCGTTATCTCGGATAAGAAGGAGCTTGTATCATCGGTCCTAGACAATATAATGAGATCCGTTAGAGGCGAAAAGATCAAATGTGGATGGTGTGGAGGAGATCTAACTCTTAAAACCATTGTTTGCCCATCATGCGGTAAGAGGCTACCAATAGGTCTCGGTACGTGTCCATTGTGTGGTGCTAGAATAACTATTGTGAAGTGCCCATTATGCGGTAAGCCCGTGTCAGTTATGGGTAGGAAGATAGTGTATAGGAGGAGAAAAGGAGACACAGCGGCTGGAATAGTGTTCTTGGCCGTAGCTATAGGGTTCGCCGTAGCAGGTATCATAAAGGCTTTGGCGGGAGAACTAGTATCGCTACCATTATTCCTAGCATCGGGAATAATAGGATGGATGAGCGCCCAAGCGTTCAGCCATAAAGTACCCGTTGAGGAGAAGCCCTAAAAACAATATTTCCTCAAAGTATTATCGAAAATGTATTCTCTCAGCCTATAGCCCTAACAATATATTGTATTGATTACTAGATTATACCAGGTAGACTTTATGAATGGAGGTTTCAATGTTTGACATATAGCATCGTAGCATACGATCCTATAAGGAGATTATTCGGAGTAGCCGTTGCTAGTGGAAGCATAGCTGTAGGATCCAGAGTGCCTTGGGCAAGAGCAGGAGTTGGGGCTGTCGCTACGCAGGCATATACTAATCCCTCGCTTGGACCACGAATACTGGATCTTCTACTGCGTGGTCTCGATGCCCGAGAAGCTCGATTGCAAGCACTGGACACAGATCCCGATCCCTCGTCTAGGCAGGTGGCAGTTATTGATTCGAGGCTTGAGAAAGCATATCATAATGGTAAGAATATACCGGCCTATTATGGCGGATATACTGGAAGGTACTCGGTATGTATAGCTAATCTCGTCTCAGACCCCGGTATCCCTGAAACCATGTGCAGGGTTTTCGACGAGAACCTCGAAATACATGGGCTCCCCGCCTCACTCATTATTGCTTTGAAGCACGGATCCCGTCTCGGCGGAGACAGACGCGGCGATAGGACAGCTGCTCTCCTCGTGGTCGGGGCGACTGAATATGGTGAACTATATGATAGAATAATTGATCTTAGGATAGATTATGACTGGGATGAAGAACCGGTTGATAAGCTGGAAAAACTATACATGTTGTGGAAGACGAGCTAACCGCTCATAACTTCGTAGACGCCGTAGAAGTACCCGTAGGCTATTACGTGGCCTCTGCAGTCTTCAAGCACTTTTTTCACAGGCTCTCCCTCGTTAATGTTGAGAGGCTGGTCTAATGCCATTACTACGAAGTAGTAATGATGCAGATGACCAGGCGGCGGTGCGGGGCCATCGTATCCTATGTGGCCGAAGCTATTGATTCCCTGTAGACCATATGGTGGTACGACCGGGTATCTGGGCAGGCCCTCGGGTATCTTATGTATTATTGGCGGTATATCGTATAGTATCCAGTGATAGAACGTGCCGTGAGGAGCGTCCGGGTCATACATTACTATTACTAATGCCTTTGTATTATTTGGTACCTGCCCTATAACTAGCGGGGGACTCTTATTCATATCGCCTACACAGTACTTGTTGGGTATGAAGCCGCCGTTCTTGAAAGCGGGGCTATAGAACTTTATCGTGTCTGGAGCATTCTTCACTAGACTCCATACGAGGGGGTCTTTGAGCGGTGGTTTCGATAAGTACAGATAATAATATGCTACGCCGGCCGCGACTATGCCTATGATTATTATTGCTACTAGGACCGCGTATTTCCTCCTCAAATAAGTGCACCAGGTAATCAATACTGGAGTAGCCGTGTAAAAAATTATTTCTGGGAGGACAGAATAAAACAGGGATCTGTATTCTTTCTCGGTGTTTCCCTAGCTTAATGGTGCTCAGGTCCTCTGAGCATTACGTATTCCTGGCCGTCAACAATGATCTTGAGCGCGTGTATTGTGTCGTGGCATGTATTGATTATTGTTATCTTGGCCTCAGCTCCTGCGGGGAGTTTTGAGAGTAGATCACTGTAAGGTATTATGTTTTCGCCATCGCTCCATCTTCCACGTACAATTATCGTGATATCCCCTTTGCTTGTCTGGAGTATGAGTGTGCCGTTATCAGGGTCTTTTGACACGATTGTGCCTGTAACCATTGTTGTCCTGTTAAGGTATTCGCGCATCCTATCCCTGTTGTGGCTGCAGTCACCACTGCATTGTCCGGCCTGGTGCTCTGGCTCCATGGCTCGTGGGCCGTGGTGTTCGCCGCAATCACTGCATCCCTGTGGGTGATGGGCTTCTGTGGTTGGTGCCCAGCTATGTGTTACCACACTATATGTGAGTGGCACTGCTAATCCTGCCACGGCTAAGCCGATCAGTATTCCTGCGAGCATAGATAATGCCTTCACGCTTTTCTCACCTCTACCATGAGGTCTTCGTTTTATCTCTTTTAACATGGATTCAACCGGAGTGTATACAAATCGTATATACGATTTGTGAATACATTCCCCGCTGTACTGGGAATCAATAGTAATTAGGGATGGGCTATGAATATGATCAAGGATAGGGTACTGGTGATACTGGCGTGGAGGGGCATGTCGGGTATTATGCGGTATTCACCGTGTTAGCGTTGCTCGAGATTATAAGTGCGGGCATAGCGATCACTATATCTGCTAAGACTATCGGTTTGGCCAGGAAGATCAGGGATAAAGGGCTCCTTCGACTGGGGATCGGGTATGCCGTAATGTCCGTGGCCCTGATCATAGGGTTCGCCGCTAGCTTGATCGCTCTCCTATACCCGGCTAATCCCGTCCTCATGTTGGAGGGGAGAAGAGAGCATATGGCTTGGCACCATCCGGAGGAGTGGAGGCACGGCCCATGGCCTGGTGACAGGTTCGGTGTCTCATGGAATCTCGTCCTCCTCGCCGGGATATTCTTCCCCATATCCTACGCGGTCATACTGTATGGTTTAAGCAGTGAATATGTCAGGTTCGAAGAAGGAGGCAGAACCACGGAGAAGTATCTGGGCATGCTTATAGCACCGGGATTATTGACCGGTATAGTATCTGATATGTTCAGTATCGGTATACTGATAGGTATAGTGGTTGTTGCTAGGAAAGGCGGCGGCGGGACTGCACCATACATAGTGTTCCTCGCAGCACACATATTGAGATTAGCGGGCGAAGCGGCTGCGACGCCGATATTGTTCTTGATAGGGGAGATGCTGCGGCCAGTAGCATTACTAATTGTTCTCGGGAGGGTGATGCTGCGATGAGCAGGAGGACGAAGACTGTGTCGAGATATAGGAGCCAGGCAGGCATAGTCTACGATATACTCAACACTATAGCCGAGGAAGGCCCCACTAGTCCGACGAGGATAATGTACGGTGCCCGCTTACCCTATGATAGGCTGAAGAACATGCTTGAGCATCTCGAAGAACAGGGGCTCGTTAAGAAGATCGTTGAGGAGGACAGGGTATTCTATGACTTGACGCCTAAGGGTAGAGATGTATTGGAGGAACTGAGAAGAGTTAGGAGACTATTGAGAAGTATTGGTATAAGGTTCTAGGTTTCTCGTCCAAGCACCATGTTCTCGATAACGCTTCTTATCTCATGGATATTGATGATACCCTTGTCTCCCGGCTCCAATGTGCCTTCGGGATCGTATATTGTGAAGACCCCTATCCAGTCATGCATCGCGTCATCAGGCCCTTTATCGTTTTCTTCAAGATAGGGGCTTGGCCATCCTATTGTCCCTACGGGCCTCCATGATAGATCGTCTAGGTAGACCATTAGGTCCGGTGGATCACCTTTGACGACGGGATAGAGTTCTTGCGGAGTATATGCTTTATTATCCCATTTCTCGCCGCCGGGGCCTCCTAGTTTTGATAAGCCTTTCTTGATCTCCTCGATCAGGCCCGGGACATCCTCTGGATCAACTATTCCCCGTGGCTCCCTGCCTTTAACGTTTATGAAGAACCTGCTGTAGTATCCTCCCCATGCCCACACCTTGGTCTTCTCCCAGTCTATCATGCCTGGCTTGAGGTCTTCCCCTGATTTCTCTGGTTTCTTCTTAAGTACTAAGTATCCGTTATCGATGAGCCACTGGTTTATAGCGTAGGCTCCCTTCATCGCCTTAGCTCCGTGATCTGATACTATGAATACTATGGTGTCACGCGGGATCTTCTCTAGGAGTTCTCCGAGGAGCCTGTCGACCAGCTTATAATACTCGGGTATAACGTCCTCATACTTATTGCCGGGCTCGTGCTTCGGGTGATGCTTGTCCCAGTACTTCCAGAACGCATGATGCACTCTATCAGTACCTATCTCTACAAACCAGAGGAAATCCCATTTCTTATGTGTGACAAGGTATTTCAGGACCTTGAAATGCTGTTCCGTCATGCTCCATAGTTCCTTCTTAACTCTGTCCCTATACTCTGTCCTATATAATACGTCGAATATGTAGGGGCCGAAACGTGATTCTATCTCCCTCTTCAGCATCGGGGGCCACGTGTAGGGCTTACTAGGATCAGGTGTTATGAAATCACTTATCAAATAACCACGGATTGGTCTTGGGGGATAACTGGGAGGAACCCCTACGACTATGCTGTTTAGCCCTTTTCTCCCCAAAGCTTTCCATACTGGTTCCTCCCGTATCAGCCGGGAGTTCGCGATGTACATGTCCTCATAGCTTCCCAGTCTGCGGTGCCTGAAACCATATACTCCGAGCTCACCCGGTAATTTACCCGTAGCCATGACCATCCATGCAGGTATCGTTATGGGCGGATGACATGTTCTCATAAGGTATCTCTGTCCTTCTTCGACGAGTTTACCGAGTACTGGTAGTTCACCTCTTAGCTCATCGTATAGGATGCGGGGAGGAGTACAGTCAAGCCCAACAACTATTGCGCGGCGAGGCTTCAAAACAGGTTCACCATAAAAGTTCCTTTCTTGATGATTACTTATTGTTCCGCGTCTAATAAAGTAGGGTTGTTCAAAAGGCATGAATGATTATTTTAGCGTACGGGTGCCAGATATCCTTCTTCGGCTGGATTATACCTGTATCTCCCGATCGGTGAGAACGATGCCGTGTAGAGCCTTACTGCTCCTGCAACACCGCTTATCAGCCCAGCTACTAGGCCTACTAGGGGATGTTGTGCTACTAGCCCTATTCCCGCTCCTAGACCAGTGCTCCCGAGAAGAATAGCTGTCCCTGCCGACAATGTCATTATTCTGCCAGTCATGCTCAACGGGTATTCTAGGTATACTACTGTGCCGTCAGCACCGTCTATGATGCCACGATAGTTTTTCTCCTTATAGACATAATGGATTTCCCAGAACGGATAGTGAGCTATTCCTTCGAGACCGGACTCATCAATGATCTTTGCCCCTCCCAATGCTTCCGCGAGTTCTTTAGCCTCCTCTAGGTACTCGGCTTTGAGCTTAGATACAACTAGTGTTGGCGGCAGGTCTGGCATGTAGTACCTGGTGTTCTTAATTATTGATGGTTTGAAAGTATCTCTGCCCCTGACCGGGAATCCATAGTCTGGTGGAAGGGGAAATGGTGGTTGTTTCATCGCTAGCGCTGAGACGTATTTCTTATATTCTCTACCTTCCTCTCCTTCAACCCTGATATTTATTCTAACAATGTATAGTGGGAGATAATGCAGGATCGCCTTTCTCATCGACGTCTTCACGGCTAGTCCGTGGACGCTGTTCCATTGTTGCTCAGCGTATTCGATTAGGTCGCGGTAGGCACGGTTCTTATCGATCATTAGGCGGAAAACATAGTGTTTCTCCTCAACCCTCTTCTCACTAATCTTTACCGTCGTGCCGCAGTACGGGCAGGTAGCATAGACCGTTCCTTTCGGAACCCTGTATTCTGCGCCGCAGTAGGGGCATCGGAGCTCTATCATTCCTTCCTTCTCACGCATCATGACCGACACTAGATCTCACCCCCAGCTATTATCGGGCCACTGCTCACCATGTCAAACAGAGTCTCTGCTTTCTCGAAGATCTTCTCGACTTCCTCCTCCATGCTCTCCCCGCCACCATACGGTGATTCTACCCTAACGGTTGCGAGTATCTTTTTGCCCATGGTGTATGAGAGCAGCGCTCCCGCCACGAAGAAGAACGCTCCGAGGAAGGTCATGGTATGTGTCTGCGCCATCGCGGCCATTACAGCGCCGATCGATGATAATCCTCCACCTCCTATCCCCCCTAGGAGATAAGCTATTCTATGCTTGGGAAGTACTGGTTCCTCAGCTATCACTACTTCTCCATCCCATCCGCTCATGTAGTACCTGTATATTCCTCCGCGGTACTCGTAGGTCAGCCTCCAATACGGTACGAGGGTTAATGGCTCGATACTCAGCTTCTTAATGTCTAGCCTGTAGCGTCTCATGAGGACGTTTACATTGACTACTCTGCCTCTCCAGCCCCTCGCCCTAGAGACTGCTTCTTCGTACGCCTTAGCCTTTAGCCTATTAAGCCCTACTTCCAGAGCTATGTCCTCGGCGTCGCTCCGCGAGAACTCTGCCGATAATGTATTGAGACCATGTTTCTTCCAGTCAATATCCTGTAGAGACACTGAGTCAGGGTGTTTGTTGATGTAGTGAAGCCCCATAGCTCTTACGCTGAAGCCGTGGACGCCTTTACGGGCCAGTATAGGTATTTTCTCGTCTTTGAGGCTGACTTTGCCTGATACATCTAGTATTCTGCTATAGGTTCTCGTCTCCCATCTGTTCCCTCTCCGGACATTCTCAACATATCGTACTCTTAGCCTCATCCAGTATTCTAGGTCGAGACTAATGGTGGCTGTGTAGAATGGTATGTATAGGCCGTAGGGCTTCCTCCATCTGATCTTATCAGCTATCCCTTTGAGATCGGGATCCCTCCTAGTCCTCTCCATTGCTTTCTCAATGATAGTCTTCTCGGGCAGGGTGGGTACAACTCTTATGCTAAATGCTTCCTCCTCGGGGAGATTAGTGGTTAAAACATTGGGGTAGCCGCAGTATTTGCAGATAGCTATTATTGTTTCGGGCGTGACGTCTAGCGGTGCTCCGCATCTCTGGCACCTGAAGGCTTGGACGAGGGGCTCCTCTGTCGCCAATACTACTGCACCTTAGCGCCGCATATAGGGCAGTAGTTAGCCTCTACCGGGACGACGTGGCCGTTAGGACACCATTTCAACTGGTGTCCACAGTATGGGCAGAACCTAGCTCCCTGGGGTATTGGGGCTTTGCCGCAGTAAGGGCATCTAGGAGTATATCCTCCTGGTGCCGCTGCGCCTGGCTGGGTGGGCTGGCCCTGCTGGGCTGGTTGTTGGGGCTGCTGATAAGCTGTCGGCGGGGGCGGCTGGAGCGCCCATGGTATCGCAACCATTCCTGCTCCCAGTACGGCTCCGCCTGCCTTCGTATCTTTTATTGCCTCGGCGAACTTCCTAGCGGTTTCCTGCTGTACTAGGTATGGGGCGGCTGTTCCTTGTAGTATCCAGAACATTCTCTCACGGTATTCGGGCGGCACGTCTAGTCCTTCGAACACAAGGTCTTCCAGCTCGAGGCCTATTTCTCGGAAAGCTGGCCGTAATGCTATGAGGGCTTTCTTGCCAGCTTCCGCCGCTTTCATGTATAGGTCTCGTATGCTTGACTGGCTTATGAACGCCATGAGCTTTGTGAGGAAGTATCCCCTGATGTAGTCGTCGAGTTCTTCGGTTGTGTATCTCTCGTCGGGGCCTACGACTTTGTTGACGAATAGTCCTGGGTCGTTGACCCTGTAGTAGTAGCTACCATGGAACTTTACGGGTATGAGTTCTACTGTCTGGCTCTGCCCTCCGAATCTGCCTTGTTTACGTGTTATGTTGACGAATACTATTATTGCGCGGAAAATACTCTGCCCATACACTCCTTCGACGAGTCCTTTGAGGAAAGGCACGTTCTGCGTATCGAGAACATGTCTGCCTGGACCTAGGACACCATATACTTTTCCGTCCCGGTAAAATACCGCTCTCTCCCACTCCTTAACAACTACGACGCTCCCCCACGGGATTACCTCGTCCGGATACCTCCACACTATATCGTCCGGGGAAGCATCTTTCCACTCTATGAGCTTGG
>JAADCY010000247.1 GCA_013154205.1 Thermoproteota archaeon
TAGTTCGACAGCTTCAACGGCAGGTCTTCTCGGCAAAGAAGCGTCACCACTACATACTGGTTTGTTGTTCTTAAAAACTGGTATGTGGATTCCTTTCTACGACTCCTACCATCGGTTTTGTGGAGTTTTCTCCACAGCTTGTCGAGCATATTATCCAGCACCTCTCGGCAGTCTTTATTCATAAAAGATGTTGTCTTGTTCACAGATTCAACTGTTAAAATTCACGGGTGACCAGAAAGTGGACAAAATGAATAATTATTGCTCGGCGATTAGGTTTTATTATATCTCTGTCATGATATGTAGTTAGTATCACTCCCTAGCGATGAGAATGTAGGGTGTATTGTTTTGGGCCGAATAGGCAGGATTACAGGTCACTATAATCCCTGGAATGTAGAGGATGAGGTCAAACGCTTCTGGACGGAGAACAAGATCTATGAGAAGGTGAAGGATAAGAGCCTGTCTCAGCCTAGGAAATTCCTCTTCATAGATGGTCCTCCATACCCCAGTGGTGATATACCCCATATAGGTACCGCGTGGAATAAGACGATCAAGGACGTGGTTCTACGTTTTAAGAGGATGAGAGGATATAATGTTTATGACCGGCCTGGCTATGACTGCCACGGCCTCCCGATAGAGGTCAAGGTCGAGCAGAAACTAGGAGTAAAGGTTAAGCGTGAAATAGAGGAGAAGATAGGTGTTGACAAGTTCATCCAGGAATGTAAGCGGCTAGCCTTGGGCAACTTGTCTAGTATGACTAAATGGTTCAAGGAACTAGGTGTATTCATGGACTGGGAAAACCCCTACCTAACACTCCGCGACGAGTACATCGAGGCTGGATGGTGGCTTTTCAAGAAAGTGGCTGAGAAAGGCCTCCTCGACAGCGAGCTACGAGTAGTCTATTGGTGTCCCAGGTGCTCGACAACCCTGGCTGAGTACGAGATAGAGTATAAGGTTCTAAGGGATCCAAGCATATATGTCAAGTTCCCTGTGCGTGGTAGGGAGAAGGAATACATCCTTATATGGACCACGACCCCGTGGACACTGCCCGCAAACACCTTCGTAATGGCTCATCCCGACGAGACATATGTCAAGATACGTGTCGGCGATGAGAAATACATCTTGGCTAAGGCGAGGCTCGAGCACGTCGTTAATGAGACCGGTATAAAAGAATATGAGGTAATCGAGGAGTTCAAGGGGAAAGATCTTGAGGGACTAGAGTATGATCACCCGTTACGGGACATTGTAACTATACAGGAGAAGCTACAGAAATACCACCGTGTAATGATGGCGCCCGAAGTAGTAACCATGTACGAGGGTACCGGGCTAGTACACTCCGCCCCAGGTCATGGTATGGAGGACTTCAGCGTAGCCAAGAAGTACGGGATAGACTTTATCGCCAGCCCCGTCGATGATGAGGGCAGGTTTACCGAGGAAGCAGGAAAGTATAAGGGGCTGTATGTCCGTGACGCAAACCCCGTGATAATAGAGGATCTAAGGGAGCGTGGAGCACTACTATGGGCTGGCACGGTAGAGCACAAGTACCCTGTGTGCTGGCGGTGTAAGACACCTGTTCTCCAGAGAGCCACTAGGCAGTGGATCATACGTGTGACGAAGCTGAAAGAAGAACTCAAGAAAGAAGCCTCCCGTGTAAACTGGATGCCTGACTGGGCGCTTGAACGACTAATGAACATGCTGGAGAACCTCCAGGACTGGGTTATAAGTAGGCAGAGATACTGGGGCACACCCCTCCCAATATGGATATGTCCTGAGGGTCACCGCCTAGTCATAGGCAGTATCAGGGAGCTCGAAGAACACGGTGGGAAACGGCCCGTGGAGCTCCACAAGCCATGGATAGATGAAGTTGTCCTGAAATGCCCTGTCTGTGGAAAGCCTATGAAGAGAGTCCCAGACGTAGCCGATGTATGGTTCGATAGCGGAATAGCGTTCTACGCAGCACGCGCCCACCCAGAGAAACTCCCAGAGGACGAAGTAGTCCTAGACTTCATTGTGGAGGGACACGACCAGATAAGAGGATGGTTCTTCAGCCTCCTGAGATCAGGAGTCCTAGGATTCGGCAAAGCACCCTACAAGAACGTATTAGTTCATGGCTTCGTACTGGACGAGCACGGCAGGGAGATGCATAAGAGCCTCGGAAACTATGTCGGCACCGATGAAGCCATTGAGAAGATGGGCCGTGACCCGCTACGCCTATGGGTTCTCCAGACAACCACGTGGGAGGATCTAAGATTTAGCTGGAAGGGTATCGAGGAGGTAAAGAAGGATCTAAGCATAGCGTGGAACACCTTTGTCTTCGCATCAACCTATATGGAACTAGACGGCTACGACCCGGTTGAACAGGGGCTCGACAAGTACATGGATTATCTCCGCCTAGAGGACAAGTGGATCCTCTCAAGGATCAATACATTAGCCAAGAAGGTAACCGAGTATCTAGACAAGTACCTCGTGCACGAAGCGGCGAGGCTCGTCAGGAGATTCATAGTGGAGGATGTGAGCCACTGGTATATCCGGCTGATAAGGCCTCGTGTATGGGTAGAGGAAAACGTCCCCGATAAGCTCGCCGCCTACGCCACACTATACTATGTGTTGAAGAAATGGCTCCTCCTAGCAAGCCCAATGATACCATTCATGGCTGAGAAGCTCTACCAGGAATTCATAAGGCCAGCCGAGCCCGGTAGCCCCGAATCAGTACACCTAATGCCATGGCCAGGCATAGATGAGGAGTATATTGATGAGAAACTAGAGAAGGAGATGTCGCTGATCAAAGAAGTCTACGAAGCATCGGCAGCAGCCCGTATGAAGGCCGGTATAAAGCTCCGCCAGCCCGTCAAGAGCATAATAATCTATACGGACAAAGAAGAGATCGCCGGTACTATAGAGAAGTACTCAGACCTCATAAAACAGATGACAAACTCCAAGAACGTCCAGGTAAAACCAGTGAGCGAACTAGGAAAACTCGTCAAGTACAAAGTAGAACCCATATACAAGAACATAGGGCCCAAGTACCGCAGACAAGCAAAACAAGTCATCCAATACCTAC
>JAADCY010000077.1 GCA_013154205.1 Thermoproteota archaeon
TCCAGGAGCTGATCCCAGAGCCACACCGCCGAGTTCTACGTCCTCGAGATTTTCTCTAGAATATCTTGTGAGTGCTTCTATATAGAATTCCAGAGATATAGGATCCTTGCTCGGCGGACCATATAGGAGGGCTATACCTGTTCTCAATATAAACCTTCTCTCATGTATATCAACCGGGATCCTGTCGAAGTAGCCCATATCTCTAAGTATGAGCTCGGAACCCTTACGTCCAAGTCCTCTAATGCCCTTATAGTACTCATGTTTCTTCCACTCATAGCCCTTAACCAGTAGGGAATGAAGCGTATCAATCCATTTCTTCAGCGAACCGGCTCTGCGGATTCCTCTGCTAAATGCCTGAAGGCCTGATAATGTCTCATACCAATAGCGTTTATGTGTTTCACGATATAGCTCATCAACAGCCTTCAGTAGTTTATCGAAATCATCCAATCCAATTACGACATGATTACGAGTCACCGTAAATCCCATGCTCTTGAGTTTCCAGATTAAATACTTCATAGGCCACGTTCTCCAATAGCCACGAGTAACTATCACTTCAACGATGTAACCTAGAACCTCACGTGGAAAGCTCTCCCGCTCCAGCATACTCCGGTTATTTAACGCCCACTGTAGATCACGTAGAACGAGATCGTGGATATTATCGTAGCCTAGTATACCGAGGATAATATCTCTCAAGTTGTAGCACCCGGTATTTATTTGGCTATTTCTTCAAGTATTTCTTCTGCTTTTATCATTTAAGTGTATTGTAGGATCCTGTCGAGCTTCTTATGGCCTGTTATCTTGGCTATTAGTTGTGCTGCCACGCCTCTCCGTGCCAAGTAGCCTACTAGGGCGTATCTGAGGCTGTGAGTATTTGTTCCAAGGTATTTCCTAGCATAGTAGTGTAGGCGTTTCCGAGCCTTCTCCGGGGGTACCTGGAGGATCCACTTCCATTCCTCCCTATACCTTATCACGCCAGGTATACGGACAGGCCTTGGAGCACCCTGTTTTCCCGGCTCTAAATAGAATTCACGCTCCCGGGTCTCGAGAAAGTGCTGGAGAGCCTTCCATGCCTCCCGGACTCTAAGCCCATTGACCAGCTGGACGAGGAGAGCTGCAGCATAAACCTTTTCCTTACCCTCGACACCACTATAGATCCAGAGTAGCCTCTTCCTAGCCCACTCGAAATCAAGGCCTTCATCCCAGGAACCAGGCTTTCTGCCAATCTTATGTTTTGACATTTTAGCATCACTATTGCCTAAATCGTCAAACTAGAGATATAAGGACTTTGACGTTTCGGGCCCAAAAGACAAACTCATGAAATACTGATACCTAAGTATCAATTCAGATACCTATAAAGGATCTATTTCAACACTAATTAAATTAGAGGTGAAACATTGGCCAAGAAACGCCGCCAAGGACGACCCGGATGGAGACTATACATAAATGAAATAATCAGTATCTGGAAAGAAAAGAAACAACCACTACGCTTCAAAGAAATACATAATGAATTCGTAAAAAGAGGAATAGTATCTGATCAGAAGTATACGGCCTCAACAACACGAATACTGAAAAGCCTCATCAGAGAAGGCTATATAGAAAAAGACGAAGACGGCACATACAGGTTAAAGATCTCACCAAAACCCTTCGACGCTATAAAAAAGGCCACTGAACTACGAGACAAGTATGGAGAAGATCTAATCTATGAATGGCGTGTAGGCGGCACATTCTGGGCCCTGGCAGAAGGACTAGTTCTAGGACTGCCCAGAAATATAGAAGATAACCCCACCTACAGAGCGGTATTAAACATACTCCTAGTACGGCTCGCCCAGATATTTGAAGCTATAAGACAACTAGCAATTAAAGCCAGGCTATACAACTCCCTAGGAAGAGATATAGGATCCGCACCATTACCCCCACTCACCTTAAGAGAGTATCTCTTAAACATAATACCATACGTCTTAGGCGAGAGATCAGGAATCGACCACGACGGGCTATCACCATTTCATATACACACAATAAATAAGTACATAGCAGAGATCCTACCAGACGAAATACCAGGCGGACCAATAGACAAGAAAGAGCTCTATAGGCTGATCAGAACAGGAGAAAGAATGATGGAACAACTAAGAAAATCCAAGTTATTCGATGAAGAATCAATAGAACTAATTGAAAGCGGAAAAGCCGATGATTTAGGATCTGTATTACTAATGATTTATCCCCAGGAAGCATACATTGATGAAAAATACGATGTAAGACGACTATACGAAACTTTGACCTATCTACTAAACAAAGGCTATTCCGACGCATCTCTGCTGGCGCAAATGAAGGGATACGATGAAGAAACAATTGAGGAAACCCTCAACTATCTACGCAATATTGTTGGTAAGAAGAAAGTTATGGAGCTCAAAAGAACATATAGAATAATGCGTGCAGGGACTCTCTTCGATGAAATCATAGTAGATTATCTGTTGTTCAAAGAAAAATACGATAAATATAAGGATCTACCTGAGATCGTGGAAGAAGGAAACGAGATAATATTCAATGATTACGCCGGCAAAAGCCGCGAAGAAATACTTACCAGTATAAAAGCTGAATTAGAAAGCCTCATGAAAAAACAAGGCTACACACTTCAAGAAATGATCATGGGTATATGGTTTGGAGACTGGCCAGCAAATCCATTGCCCAAATGTATCTCTTATTTTACCTACAAGTACAAGCCAGAGATAAACGACGTAGCTAGGATCATCCAAGACCTTTTACATACTCTCAAAATAGATACACCAAGCAATTTACATGATATATTAAAACAAGGGTATGAGCTCCTGACAAAATTAGAAAATATGCTCGAAAAAGATACTACAAAGAACCAATAATATACATCTTCATACTTATCTCACGTGAGGTCATCATTATGAAGTCCATTTACGAAGAAATAACTCATGTTTACCTAAGGCTAAACGGCTTTTTCATTAGTCCAAACTATGTAGTCGAAGGAGAGAGAAGCAATGAGATCGATATATTAGCCTATAGACCACGTGGAGCAAAAGAATACATTG
>JAADCY010000217.1 GCA_013154205.1 Thermoproteota archaeon
GTTCGTTCTTAGCAGATAATGCTCTCTGCACTAGGTCTTGGCAGCTCAGACTACCTATTCCCTGGACAAGCCATGATGATATATAGAAGCTAGCGCCCAGTAGCCCGATGTAACCCAGGTATCCCCAGTTGTTCTCGGGCAGTATTGAGAAGTCACTGAGCGGTATCTTAGTTCCTATGACACCCAGTCCTCCTGCAGCACTTATAGTGAATGGTAGGAGTACCAGGATCCCTGCTATCAGCAGCATTGATTGGAAGAAATCGGTGACAGCAATGCTCCACATTCCCCCGAGCATAGTGTAGGCTACTGTTACTATTGTGCCGAGCAGTAATCCGTAGGTGTAGGGGATTCCTAGGAAGACCTTGAATATTGTGCCGAAGCTAAGTAGGAGGCTCGCCATCCATCCCATATAAGCTATGGTCTGTACGATCGCCGATGCTAGCTCCATGCCCTCGCCATACCTGTCCCTGAAGAAATCACTAATGGTTATATATCCCCTCTTCCTCAGTACTGCGGCGAAGAATAGGCCGAACAATATAATGCATAGCCCGGCGCCAATAGGATCCATTATTACCCCGCGGTAGCCGTAACTGTAAGCCATACTCGCACCGCCAAGCGCCAATCCCGTCCCAAACCATGTCGCTAGTATCGTGCCATACGTTAACAGGTAGCCGAGCCTCCTACCAGCAACAATATAGTCCGCCAGCCCCTTGACCCTCCTAGCAGCCCAGTACCCTATGATGAGAGTTAACGCCATGTAGAGACCTATGCCGAGGAACGCGAAGCCAACCTTATCCATCATGTTCACCCCTTACGGATCTTCTCAAGGCGTGCATCAATGCTTTTCTTGTGATAGAAAAACCCCTCAATACCTGCCAGGAGAGATGCGTCCGGCCCGGTCTCAAGGAGGCCTTCTGGCTCCACGTACTGTACATCTATTAGTTTGACATAGTCGAGGACGCTGAGGCCTCCCCGAGACCTAGCGAGCCCGCTTGTCGGTAGGACGTGGTTTGAGCCTAGACTATAGTCTCCAAGAGCTGTAGTGCTGTACTCTCCGTAGAAGACGGTGCCCGCAGACTCTATTTTCTCAAGTACACTCCAGAAGTTCTCGGGGCTCACGATCACCTCTAGGGGCTCCGGGGCGTACTTGTTCACGAAATCGACAGCTTCAGATAAGCTATCTGCTACAAGTATTCCACCGTACCTCGAGAGGCTCTCCCAAGCAGTCTCGCGGGCTTTGTCAGGGGCTTTATCGAGCCAAGACTCTATTTTCCCGGCCACTTTCTCCGCTTGTTCCATGCTGGTCGTCACGAGTATTGATGAGGATAGAACACCGTGTTCTGCCTGTGCTAGTAGGTCTAATGCTATGAAGCCCGGGTCTCCTGTCCCATCGCTCAACACCATTATCTCGGAGGGACCTGCCAGCATATCTATACCCGTCATGCTTGAAGCCAGGTATTTCCCAGCTGTAAACCACGGCCCTCCAGGCCCAATGATCTTGTCTACTCTAGGCACTGTCTCTGTCCCGCAGGCAAAAGCGGCTACTGCCTGGACACCGCCCAGCCTATAGATCTTATCCACGCCCGCTATGACTGCGGCAACAATAATTGAGGCATCAATACCGGGGTCTCCATTGCCACGTGGGGGCGATGCTGCAAGTACGGTTTTACAGCCAGCCACACGTGCCGGGACTATTGTCATAAGAGCTGTTGATGGGTAAGGATAAAGCCCTCCGGGGACGTAGGCACCGATCTTCTCTATAGGCCTTATGATCTGGCCTAAATAAACCCCTATCTCTACCCTCATCATCCAAGCTTGTTTGAGGCCTGCAAGAATTTCTTGGTTGAAACGCTTTATCCTATCCCTGATCCTAAGAAATATATTGATTACTTCCTCGCCGATCTTCTTGAAAGCGTCTTTTACCTCATAGTCTAGGATCACTATAGGTGTATCACGTGGCAATCCATAGTAGTCCTCGTAGAAGTCCCGGATAGATTCATCGCCGCGGCTCTCCACGTCCTTATAGTACTTCCAAGCCCTCATTAACTGTTCTTCATCTAGCCTCCAACGCGTTGTTAATCGCTCCAGTTCTTCGCGACTGAGATTGTTGAGACGAGAAATTCTTATATTGTATTTTCTTGTGAACTGACACACCTCTACACCTTTGTTTCGTTGTTAATAGGATAGGTGTTCGTGATGATGTATTGTTTTATTAATAGGATAAGCTCTACATGCGATGAGAGGAGGATTTTAGATGTTATATCATGTCTTATGAACCATGACACCCCACACCTCTGGCTCATTTATTATTTGGGACATGTTCTTATAGTAAGCGCACCATTTGAGACAGTGTTAGGACTATATTCTTGGCCGTATTGTTTTTCATCGGCTAACCAATGGCTTACTTTATATATGTAGAATAGCCAAATCTTTTTGTAAGAAGGTGTTTGTAGAATGATGCAAAGATATTTACGTGCTTTATCCACTCTCACCGCTATAGTGATCATCGTCGGGATTACACTATCTATTACCGTTGTTGTCGCTCTATGGGTGTCTGGAATTATTACTAGCAACTCGGCCTACGGGACAGGTATCACTAAAATACAGATATATTATATTGAGGACTACGGTGTCCTGGCAAAGATAGTTCTTAAAAACACTGGTTCAACCAGTATATCCATTGATCGTATAACTCTAGATGGTAAGCCGGCGAAAGTCAAGATCGCAAGGGACCTAAACGATCCCAATAATATAATGGTCTACGCCAATACCTCTATAGAGAAAGACCCGTTTATGCTACCAGCGGGTCACACTGCGGAGATATGGATAATACCGCCCATGAGTATTGAGGCCGGGGTAATGTACCGTATCGGTGTTCATCTATCTAATAATATCCTGTTACAACAACCAATCAAGGCCAGGATATCAACCACTAAGTCGAAGTACCAGCTGTTGCTCTATGCTTTCACAGACATTCCTAGCTTTTATCTCGATCTACAAGCGAACGGCAATGCTACATTATATCTTAACGACCACAAGATCGGCACCTATACAG
>JAADCY010000180.1 GCA_013154205.1 Thermoproteota archaeon
CCCAGATAACACATGCTCCCGGATCAAAGTTCCCGATAACGGTCTGGGAAATGGTTGAATGCTGCCTGTTAATGAGAGAAAAATGGCCACGGATACCTCGGAGAAAACACAGAGAACTGGTAGCGAAGATCCTGAAGAGCGTCGGGCTAGACGAGGCCTACTGGCATAAGAATTTCTGGGAACTTAGCGGTGGTCAGAGACAGAGAGGCTTTATAGCGAGAGCCCTCGTAACCGATCCCCCTATCATAGTAATGGATGAACCATTATCAAGCATTGACCCGGCTGGAAGAGCAGAGCTAGCGAGACGCATAGGAGAAATGGGGAAGAACCATTTACTTATAATTACGAGCCATGACCCAATGCTTCTTCTACCATATACGAACTACATCATAATGGTGAATAAAGGAATATATATTGCCGGCCCACCCGACGAAGTACTTACCATCGAGAACACACGGAAGATCTATGGCGAAGCAGCAATACCTGTCATGAAGCACGTACACATAGCAGATTCACACTACTAGGGAAGACTAGCTATAAAGACCTAAAAGCACAAGTATGAAGCCGGCCAAACACATCATGACGAAAAAAGGCAACGCGTACCTATGATAATCCCTAACACTTGTTCTTGAGAGCCTTAAAGTAATAATATTTGCCATACTACCAGGCAATAATCCTACTCCCCCTATATTCACGCCTGCGAACAAAGCTTTCCAATAGATCGTGTGTCTTATGAGAGCAATCGTTGCAGGAACATTGCTTATACCCTGGCTCAGAGCAAGGGATAAACCATAGATCTGAAGGGGGTTAAGCATGCTTATCAACGGCTGGATCCTCAGTAGATGAGGTATCTCCGAGAAATCAATGAACATTAATATAAAGACTAATATTAACGGATAATCGATCTCGGCAAGTATGCGTGGCCTAGACAAGAGGACAAGTATGACGGTTATGAATAGGCCTATCCAGGGAGTCTTAAACTGGGCAGTAATTATAATGGAGACTAGAGAGATCAGGGATGCAACTGCTAATTTCTTGTCAAGTCTCACTCTTGGAAGTAAGGATATTTCCCTTATGACGAGTCTCCTTGCTAGAACCACTATGTATGTTGTGAGAAGCCCAAGTGAGACCAGGTATAATGGTAGGGAGACCAGGATGTATTCGGTGAAGGGTATACCGTAATGTGTCCAGATCACTATATCCTGTGGATTACCAATAGGCAGTATTATGGATGCTATATTAGCCGATACAGCTACGAGGGTTACGAGTAATGCTTCTTCATGTCCTGAGAGCTCGGCGATAACCATTACAATGGGAACAACTACGAAGATCGCGCCATCATTCATTATCAAGGGGGCTAACAGGTATGTTATCAATAAAATATAGAAGAGTGTTGATCTGGGAGAACTAGCTGTACGGCTCAGGATTCTGGCTGCTATCCTGTTTGTAAGACCTGATACGTGCAAACACCTGCTTATGACAAGTAACGAGGCTATAACGATAATGGCGTTGAGGTTAACATAGCTGGGAATACGTTCGACGAGACTACGATCAAATATTACGAATGCTATAAATATGATTAATAATAGAACCAATAGCTTCTCACGGACAATGAACTCCCGTATATAACTGATTATCTTCACAACCACCGCCTAGATATTACATGAGACGGCCCGATATCTCCTCCGTTAACGGGTAGTCGGGGACTAGTTCTTCACCGTCATAGCTGACCTTTACATGTGCAACGATATAGCATCTCCAGGCCAGTGGTACAACCCATACGTCCTCGGGATCCCTGAACTCTACCGCTTCGATCACGACGAGTTCTTTAATATACTGTTTGGACAACTCCCAGACCTGATCCCTATCAACCCTAACCCCAGCGGCATGCACTGGTCTGCCCTTAGGAGAGAAGCAGTTTTCATAGGGATCATAATGTATCCTGTCAAAGGCATAGCCGTCATAGATTAAAGGTATATCTACATGTACTTCGCCAGCAGGTCCTCGGTGGATTAGAGGAGGGCCCGCCGTGAACAGCTTTAAGCTCTCCTTAACGAGGTTAATGGCTTTAACTGCATCCTCTGGACGGATCTTCCTCGGCCCTCGGCCGGGGGCTCTTATCCTGATAGACATTTCCGTTACACCTGATAAAATAATTGTTTTTCATTTATTTGATCATAGAGTTTATTTAAATAAGATTTAGTACTCATATCACAGCTTGACAACCCGATAAGAAGCGCGATGAGAACAAGTCTAGAGTAGAGGGGATGGCTGAGGTGTAACACCCTATTAGGTGGCACCTATGCTGTTCGACAAGGAGTTCAGGAAGGATTTGAAGGAAGGAGCCGTCTCGTTGATGCTCTGCAATCTCGGCGACTATATCTCCGGTTATTTCCTCCAGATCTTCCAGCCTATAATCATGCATGCAGAGATCCTCTTAGCCCTTCTTCCTGCTGCGAGCGATGCTCGTGGAGACGTATACTCCAGTTATGGCTCGAGGCTTGGAACTCTTCTACACCTCGGATTAGCGAAGAAGCTCATAAAAGCCGAGTTAATGGCTTTGTCATCGATCCTAATCTTGATAAATACTTGGATAGGTCTTCTAACATTTGTTGTATCGGTTGTTTTCGGAAAATACCATCTTGAACCCTATACTACTGTTTTCGTCGCGGTATTGTCGGCCGTTATATCGAGCATACTAATGATCCCCTCCACGACATGGCTTGCTTTCACGAGTTTCAAGCGAGGAATAAATCCCGATAACGTGGTTGCCCCAATAGCTACACTTTTCGGCGACATGGTCACTGTGCCGACTATCGTCTTTGCATACCTGATCGCTACTGGCGTACCACGTATAGTGATGATCCTCTTTACGCTCTTCCTACTTGTTATACCAGCATATGTTTTCTATAGGATCGCAACACGAGGAGAGAATGATCCACTCGAGAGAACATTGAACATATTAATACAGAATATACCGATCATAATGTTTTCCACTAGTATGAGCATGTTAGCCGGAGTTATCTTAATGACAAACATCAATAATATTGTTAA
>JAADCY010000080.1 GCA_013154205.1 Thermoproteota archaeon
CAATAGTAGATTTCATACGCGCTCTACAAATGACCTTTAAAACAGGAGAAGTAGTCATCGGAAGCAAAAAGACACTAAAACTAGTCCTACACGGCAAAGCCCGACTAGTTGTACTGGCGAACAATGCACCGCCGGAGCTGAAAAGAGACATAGAATATTATGCAAAACTATCAAATATACCAGTGTTCAGGTTCCCAGGCACCAATATGGAGTTAGGAGCACTCGCTGGTAAACCATTCGGCATAGCCGCTCTCGCAATAGTTGATCCAGGACAGTCTAACATATTAGAACTAGTAGAAGAGGGTGTTGAGACATGAGTGTTGAAGGTAAAAATGTAATAAAACTAACACCTGAAGAATTCCGATATATGGCTCTCCTCCACGAGCTAACAGGAGTACATGTAAGGGACTGCATAGTCGACGAGGAAAACGGCCGCATAATATTCCTAGTAAACCCCGATGAAATAGGGAAAGCCGTGGGACCTCGAGGAATATATGTGCAAAAACTACGAAAACTCCTAGGCAAAAACATAGAGATAGTTGGTTTCAGCGAGAACCTCGAAGATGCTGTAAAATATTCATTGGCACCAGCCAGGGTCAGAGAAGTAAAGCTTGTAAACAGGCCTGGCGGCAAGAAAGTAGTGTATGTCAGCGTCGAGCCTAAGGACAAGGGCCTCGCTATTGGAAGAGGTGGTAAGAATGTTGCAAGAGCAAGAATAATATTGAAAAGATATTTCGGAATAGACTCTGTAATCATAGCCTAGGAATTGTAAAAAAGATAGTGTTTAAGAACCCCTACTAGACTAGTTGAAATGAATAGGAGGGTGGCATAAGAATGGCTGGCAAGAAAGCACCAAACGGACTATTCGCCGCAAGAAAGCTCAAGAAGAAAAGACTAAAGTTCAGATGGAGCCAGCGTGAGTTCAAAATAAAGATGCTTGGCCTCAAGAAAAAGCACGATCCACTAGAAGGTGCACCAATGGCTAGAGGCATAGTACTAGAGAAAGTAGGTGTAGAAGCTCGTCAGCCAAACTCAGCTGTAAGAAAATGTGTCCGTGTACAGCTGGCTAAGAACGGCAAAGTAGTAACTGCATTCGTCCCGTTTGACGGTGGAATAAACTATATCGATGAACACGACGAAGTAATAATCGAAGGTATAGGAGGCCCCCGTGGACGCTCAATGGGTGACATTCCAGGAGTACGCTACAAGGTCATAATGGTGAACGGCGTATCGCTTAAAGCACTCTATCTAGGCAAGAAACAAAAGCCTATACGCTAAATTAATTTCACCGTATTTATACGCGTATAGAACAAAACGATTTATTGATCGATATCCTTCATCTACAATTACCGGGTCAAGAACTAAATAATTTATGAAATATGAGAAAAGACATCTTTATCTAAAACAAATTAGTCAAACTAGTAAATATCGTCAAATTCTTCATCGTCATCCAAATCCGTCTCAGATTCCTCGTCGAGAAGATTATTCATAGCCATTTCTTCCTGCTCATCAATCAGCCTTCTACGCACATAGATCGGCTTATTCGTTAATACGGCAAGGAATATTGCGTGGCTAGGAACCATTTTTCTCCTAATAATCATGTTCCCATCGCTAAACTCAGCTATCGCACTATAAACTGCAGTATCAAGATTTAGCTCATTTATGATAACTCTCTTAAGATGTTTACCCATCAATTCTATTACTTCTGGCATGCTAACCAAAATATCAACTAATCTTTCCCTATCATCCTCTATCTCTTCGCCCCTTAGCTTCTTCAGGGCTATAATTATATCGAAAGGAACGCGTTCAAGGTAGAAATATCTTCCATCCTCCATGACACAAACGATTCTGGTCGAGTAAAAGAATGCTTCAGTCCTTATAACACCATAAACATCTACGACTCTTACCAATTCATCCTCGGTATAATCAGCTTGGCTCAATACTATCCCTCCAGACAAATGATTTCATGGATAAATACACCCTAATATCTGCTAGGGCATATTGGCTATACGATCCTATATTATTACTAATAGGTTGGGAAAACGCTTAAAGTTAAGGATTTAAAGGAGAAAACCAGTGTTGAAAAAGGCAGGTAAGAATAACTGGTGATGGGAGTGGCTGAAGAAGGCGTCATTGTTAAAGTACAGGAAATAAAGCTATTCGGTAAGTGGAGTTACGATAATATTATCGTTAGAGATCCTGGTCTGAAAAGATACATCTGTCTAAGACCAGTATTCCTACCTCATACTGGTGGAAGACATGAGCATAGAAGATTTGGTAAGGCCGAAGTACCGATTGTCGAGAGACTAATAAACAAGGTAATGCGACCCGGCAGGAACATGGGTAAGAAGCATCTCGCATATAATATAGTGAAAAAAGCATTCGATCTGATCTATCTGAAGACAGGTGAGAACCCCATACAGGTACTTGTGAGAGCAATTGAGAATACCGCGCCGAGAGAAGAAACAACTAGAATCATGTACGGTGGTATCGTTTACCATGTAGCAGTTGATGTCTCTCCTCAGAGAAGGGTAGATCTAGCATTAAAGCACATAACAGAAGGAGCACGTGCAAAAGCATTCAATAACCCCATGCCGATCGAAGAAGCACTGGCCGATGAAATAATACTAGCAGCTAACAATGATCCTAAGAGCTACGCTGTACAGAGGAAAGAAGAGATCGAGAGAATCGCTCTGAGCAGCAGGTAACAGTTTTTAATTATTTCGATATATGGATTCATTACAATAATTTGTTGTAAATATCTAAAGCATAAGCATAATATTACAGCGGAAAAAAGCATCTGCTTAATGGATATCTTTATAAAGACGCTATCCTTATCTACTCTACATAGCATTGTGCTATCTGAATCTATGGAGGATTTAGATTTAGATCCCTGGAAAGGGGTGTATAGATAATGAGCAGCAAGGAGAAACCACACCTAAACCTCGTAGTAATCGGCCACGTAGACCATGGTAAGAGCACACTAGTAGGACACATACTCTACCGACTAGGACTAGTAGACCAGAAGACTCTGCAGATGCTAGAAGAAGA
>JAADCY010000249.1 GCA_013154205.1 Thermoproteota archaeon
TCATTAGGGAGGGTTTAGGTATTATTGTTATCCATGAGATCCATGGATAACCGTATTAGAATATACATTGGATAAAGAATGATTTGGGCGTAGCATATTGTTCGGCTTGAAGAAGCATCATGTAAAGAAGGAGAAGCATGCAATATGCTATGAGATCCTAGATGCCATGAAGAAGACTGGATGCCCGATCTGCAACATACTTAGAAGCCTAGAGGAAGAAACTATCAAGTACATGCTTTACGGCCAGGTAAACGATCCAGCTGTACGCCGTAAGCTGAGGGAGAGCTTAGGGCTCTGTCCCTACCATGCGTGGCTACTAGCAGATATAGTCAGAGGTAATCCCGAAATAGATTTGCTGGGCCCCTCGATAATCTATGAAGACATGCTTAGAACATATCTAGAGGAAAAGAAGGATGTTGGGGAGTGCTTTCTATGCAGTAAGACGAGGGAGTTTGAGAAAATATATGTTGAAGAAATGGCTTCATGCATCAGCATAGATGAGAACATGCTCGAGGAATACAGGAAAAGCAGGTCTATTCTCTGCCGCCGCCACTACGAGATGCTACTTGAAAACTTAGATGAGAGACTCGCTGAGAAGCTGAAGACGATACAGCGGGAGAAGCTCGATAGGATAATGCATAATCTAGCTGAGTATATTAGGAAGCAGGATTACCGTGTGAAAGAACAGCCGACATATGATGAAGCACGAGCCTGGCTTGACGCGATAATATTCTTAAAGGGAGAAAGAGTCTCTACAAACATATATAATTACGGGAAGACACCGCCCCGTAAGCGGCAGAGACGTGGACGACTATTTTCTCTCTAGGAAGCGCCAATAACTATTCTGGACAGGCCCCTCTATACTAGTCTGGATGATCTCTTCTATCTCGTGCTCCGGCAAGAGGATCCGAGCTATCTTTAACATGTTTTCGAGGGAAGGGTTTCTTCTTGCCTGTCTTATTAGGCCGGGATGGTATTCTTTCGAGTAGATCATTGAGCGAACAATGTCTTCAAAGATCCTTCTACCATCACTGTTCAGTACATCGCCGCTAAAATATAGCCTGTAGCCTCTGAGGAGTTTTCTCATGAGGTTCTCGGCGTACCTCCGATAACCGGTCATATCCTTCAGCCGTTTTCCTTCCTAGAAAGAACTATAATAATGCATACATATTATTATAGACTAAGGTGTAGTTTATGATCTCTTCATCCCAGTTCGGCTTAAGACATGATCTATTCATAGAGGGTATGTTGAAGCTGAAAGAAGCGGCATTACTGATGATTATAGGTGATCTGCTGGTATCGTTCGGCTCAGTCTTACTATTCCCAATGACGCTGAGAGGCTTCCATGCATTAACCATAGGCTTAATGCCCGGAGCCCTAATAATCGTGGGGTTCATACTGGTCTTAGTAGCGCTATACATGCATGTCGTACCATCGTTTGAGATGCTGAGAGACTATAAACCAGAAGAATATGGCACTGCGGCAACACTGGTAAGAATAGGTTATGTATGGGGAGCTATTCTCATAATACTCGGTATCCTAACACTCATAATTCTAATAGGCGTTGTGCTCCTATTGATAGGTCTGATACTGGTTCTACTAGGCGAGATAGGATTGATCATAGGCATGTTCAAGATAAACGAAGAGACAGGAGAATCCATGTTCATGGTGGCGGGAATACTGTTCATCATCGGACTATTCGTACCATTCCTATCGTTTATATCATGGGTACTAATCTATGTAGCAATAGACACGGCGATAGCAAGGTATAAGGGCAAAATAGGTCCTGCATCTACGCAAACAGGTGAATCGTCCGAATACATATGATGTGTAACGATCAATCATATGGTTGGTTTAAAAATTGAATGTGTTAATGATTGTTTTCAACATAATTTTCTCGGTAGATATATATGGATCGAGACAACTGTGACTATTAATCTACAGTCCTTGTAACCTATGGTTTCTAGCCCTCCCTTAGAAACATAAATATATAGTTTCTCGGGCTTAACAGGCAGTATATCCCATATTGTCTCAGGATCAAGTTCTTCAGGTATCGGCACCCCTATATCGATCACTATTATAGAGTCTCTGAGCCCAGATATTCCTAGCTCGTTTGATGCGGGTATGCATACACGATGGATAATATCTTCTATAGCTCTCTTCACGGCAATATTTACATCGGCATCCATGAGATCTATTCCGAGACCTGTTTCTATGAGTAGACGGCCGTAGCCATTGTTTTTAAGCTTTAAATGTAGTTTTAGCCTTTCATCATGGGACTTAATTAAAAAATAGTTTTTCTCAGCCATACTTGCTGCCTCCTCGGCTTGTTCAGCGCAGGTATTTCCATTCAAGGTATTCTATGAAGTACTTGGGCTCGTATTCTTCGCCGAATGCTTTTCTCAGTAGCTCTTTCGGCGCGTATGTTGAGCCCCATTTATGGATCTTTTCCTTCTGCCACTCTTGTATTGGCTTGTAATCCTTGTTGAGTATTTTCTCATAGAGATCCGGCATGTCGTTGAGGAGGTAGTGTCTCATTTGTGCTGCTACAAGGTTTCCTAAGGTGTATGTCGGGAAGTAGCCTATTGTGCCCATGCTCCAATGTATGTCTTGGAGTACTCCTTCCGAGTAGTTCCTCGGCCTAACACCTATGAGTTCTTCCATGTACTGGTTCCATATCTCGGGTAGCTCGTCCACCTTGATCTCTCCGACGAGTAATTGTTTCTCCAGCTTCGCGCGTAGGAGTATGTGTAGGTTATAGGTTACTTCGTCCGCCTCTGTCCTAATGAGGCTCGGCCTAACCGTGTTGAAATAGTAGTAGATGTCCTCAGCATCATAGTCTTTGAGGAATCCAAGATATTGTTTAAGGATAGGTGTTACTGCCTCCACGAATTCTTTGCTTCTCCCAACTATGTTCTCCCAGAACCTTGACTGACCCTCATGGATGCCGAGGCTAACTCCATCACCGATTGGTGTAGCCATTAGTCTCTCATCGATCTGTAGCTGGTATAGTGCGTGGCCGAATTCGTGTACTA
>JAADCY010000174.1 GCA_013154205.1 Thermoproteota archaeon
ATCATTGTAGGTGTAACACTATCCATCACTGTTGTTGTGGCGTTATGGGTTTCCGGTATTATAACGAGTAATTCTTCCTATGGGACTGGTATCACGAGGATAGAAATATACTATGTTGAGGACTATGGAATACTCGCTAAGATCGTTTTGAAGAACACTGGTTCTACCAGTATAAGTATTGACCGCATAATGGTTAACGGCAGGACAGCCAAGGTTAAGATCGCGAGAGATCTCAATGATCCCAATAATATCAAGGTTTACGCTAACACCACTATAGAGAAGGATCCATTCATACTGCCTGCAGGACACATGGCAGAGATATGGATTATCCCACCCATAAATATCGAGGCAGGAGTAATGTACCGTATCGGTGTTCACCTATCCAATAATATCTTGCTACAACAACCGATCAAAGCAAGGATATCCACTACCAAGTCAAAGTACCAGCTACTACTCTACGCTTTCACACGCATGCCCGGATTTCACCTCGACCTACAAGCTAATGGTAACGCCACAGTATATCTTAACGGCCACAAGATCGGCACCTATACAGATCTAACAATAGACTACCCTGTTCCACCAAATGGTAAGTCCAAACAGATAAGCATAGCAACAAGGACTAACAACCTCTATCTTTATAGAGGCGATAACCTCCTCGCAATTATGTACAATAATACAGGTAACACTATCTTCAACGCAAGACTTCTTCTCAGCTATACCTCTAGACCCGACGGAACAGTATCCAGGCTACAACTACTCAGAGACATGCCCATATGGAAATACTGGTTGAACGGGAAGCCAAGCGGTGACTGGTGGTCACCATCCTATAACGATAGTTCTTGGAGCAAGGCTAAATTACCGATGGGGAAGGGATACCCGGTGGCAACAAAGATAATTCTTCGGA
This sequence comes from Thermoproteota archaeon, assembly GCA_013154205.1. GTDB lineage: Archaea > Thermoproteota > Thermoprotei_A > Sulfolobales > Desulfurococcaceae > JAADCY01. The sequence continues at coordinate 905 of JAADCY010000174.1, forward strand.
AGGGTAAGACCATCTATCTCCGGGGCAACGCTACGATCCCATCGAGCATAGCGGGATTAGAGATAACCGGGTTCAAGGCTGGATGGCTAAGGGTCAGTAGCGATGACAACGTCACGTTCTTCATTAATGGTAAATTAGTACTACATACGACGAGTCCTTGGGGAGCCTATTACTGGAACTATGTCGTCAGAATAGATCCGAAAAGCCTGGGGCTAAAGCCTGGCAATACATATGTTCTTGCCGCGAATGTGACGAACAAGGGTGGGGCATGGTATTTCGACTATGAGCTATGCCTGGAAGCCGTGCTGAGCAATGGAGATATAATAAACATCACGATCCCATCGAGACCCGTAGCTAAGATAATGGTAGTACCGCCGGGAGCCACTCCTCCCAGTGACTGGTGGAGTACGAGTTATGACGACTCATCATGGATTACTGGTTACCTACCAATAGGGCTGGGCAATTACTCCTGGACAAACACTGTCGTCAAGGGCTCGACTATTCTCATACGGATTCACTTCAGCCTCGACAATATCCCAATAGTTGTTGATAGTCATGGCAGGTATAATCCTCTCTACACGGGCTTCATAGGAAAACTAGTAGTCTTCGACATGGTGTCCTACACATACAGCTATTACAAAGTATATAATCCGACGGGAGACCCCAGGGAAACAAGTAGATATATAATAATAGGTAAGGATGGCAAGCAGGGATCGATCAATGATGTCCTTAACCATAAGCTACCAGCAATATATACTGGGAAACCCCACATAATATCATCGCCGAGCGCAGCCGCCGAAGACTTCGAACAGCCGCCTACAAGCCCCATCATAGTTCTCATCAACAAGTACACCGATAAAACCTTCAACCTGACATGGACAAACCTAAACGGGTTCCGGGACAAGTTCGTGCTACAACCCGTCAAAAACGCTATACCAGGAATGGATATCCTGATCCTATGGGAAGACCTATGGAGTAGTCCGGAATGGCGCCATACATGGAATGATGGTAGAGCATTCATAGACCACGTTGTAAGAGTGACATGGCTTGAGAACGGAGACGTCGAGATAGGCGTGTATAGGTGTAGCGGCTTATACCTACACACATTCATGTTATCCTCAAAATACGTCTACTTCAAACCACACAAAGACTCATGGGGAGACGATACAAGACTGCCGTGGACAAAACGGATAGACAACATACTGGTCCACTGGGAGATAGGCTACAACCCAGTAACACATGAATACACGACATGGATTTCCCCGACAGGCTATAAGGTAACAGTATGGACGATATCGCCATAGAATGCACTAGAATATCGGTGTAAAAACATTTTTCACCATATTAATCCACATAGGGAGCGGCGTTAATGGTTTTTGTTATTAAGGTTTGCTCTAATTATCATTCATCGTTTTTGTAGCAGGTTTTATATCTATAAGATAACATATTATTGATCACATAGAAAGAATCCTAAAGGCCGTAAACGGGGATGACAGGGTGAAATACCCGTTAGCAGCAGTAACTCTTATCCTAATAGCAGGCGTATTCTCAATACTGGCATCAATATCTCTCTGGTCTCTAAGCGGCACTATCGCTCAGATATCAGTATTCGAACATCTATCTCAGCTGCCCGGATACATTATTGTTGAAGGCTTGTGGCTACTGGCTGACGGAATTATTCTTATCATCCTAGCACTAATGATGAAAGAAGAACGTGTTAAGAATATTCGTCAAGCAGGCGTCGCAGCCATCATATTATCATTATTATCACTCAATTTCCCAGTAATAGTGTTCGGGATCGTGGGTGGGATCCTAGCCCTAATCTGGGTTCCGGAAACAAGCGAAAAGCATCCGTAGGTGTAGGGCTAGTGCTTTGCTGCGAGTTCACGGGCGAGTCTTGACAATAGCTCTAATTCCGCCTCGACTTTCTCCTCCCTAGCCCTTGCTCGAAGATAATCATAATCTAGTACCTCGTAAAGTGATATGAGGAGAAGTAGTGCTTTCTCCTTATCAATATCTGATTCCCAGTATTTCCAGGCAGCCAAGTATCCTATTATGAGGTCTTCGGGAGGATCGATAAGTATTTCGAATTCACGAATCATTA
>JAADCY010000110.1 GCA_013154205.1 Thermoproteota archaeon
CCCAGACAAACCAATAACACTAGAAGAACTACAAGAGAAAATCATCGAAAAACACATAAAGAAAATAGCTGTCTCCCAACCAGCATAAACAAACGGGGGCCCAATAATGCCCATACAACCAACCCTCGAAGAGCTTCAAAAGCAAAACCCTTACCCCATTTTCTAGAGGAATGGGAGCCGGATCCTGGAATATTTGCATGGATTATGGATAATATGGATACTTGGAAACCAGAAGGCCTGAAGGGGTTTGCCTCTTTATATGTTTGTATATGTTTTTATATGAATTATCATTGGTTCATTTTGGAGAGCCCGCTCTTCGCTCGGGTTTCATTAGTCATTGGATGGGTGCCCAGGATCCATGGCGTGGGGCTAGAGTTTTGATTACCTTTATGAGTATTACTGACACATTATACTCTATGCATTTTGTTATGATTGCTAGTTGTAGTTTACGATAGAAAAAGCGAGTTAACTTATCAGCTAAGCTGGATGATTTCTTCTTCCTTAAGCTTATATTGCATATTAAGCAACCAATGATTGCCGGAAGGTCTTTTTTCTTTAACTTGTTCACCAATAATGGGTTTTTACATATGTTTCAAAGAATTCCCTTGGAGTATATAATGTTATGCCTTTATCCTTTAGTAATTCCTTGGCTCCTTAAGCGAATTCGGTGAAGATAAAGAGAATATTATAGTACATTCATATATTATATATTTTAATTTTGTTTTTGAATTAACTATTTACTATGTATAAGCTCGTCAGATTGAATTGTATGGCCTACATCTCTATACCATTCTATACTTCCCATAGAAGGTGGTTCGCTAATAGGTTCGGTAGTACTGTATCGATAATTTGCATTAGTTAAGACATCTCCTCCTACAATATACAGATGACCATCTATATAAGTAATACATGAAATGTTACCCTGGACAGTGTAAGAATCTGAATAGTCCCAAGAGCCTGTACTAGGATTATAATAGTACGCGTCACACATGGTAATATACCAATCTCCATAGAAATTATTATTTAGCGGTTCAATACCATACTGTAAAGTCCTAATAAGCACTCCATTATATAAGAAAGACCCTACAATAAATCTGTCTTCACTATTATATAGCGTATATGTATAGTTATAGATTAGTTTTCTTTCACCCCAGGCTCCTTCATAAACATAAAATGCCACATTATTGCCTGATATTTCCATAATAAGAGTTATAACCATTTCATCAGCAATGTCAAAACCTTTATCACTTACTTTAATCATTGTAATATTATTACCGTACCATAGCTGAGGAGCAAAATAAACTAGTCCGTCATTAAAGAGATTTGCTCTTAATTGATAAACATACCCGCTGAGATTAACGTTTCCATCTACAATTCTCCCTGTAGCAACCGATATCACAGCTGACAATCTATTATCTGACGGAATTACACTAGGAGATGTCGGATAGAACGTTACATTGAGTACTACTCTCGTTGTCTCAAGTGGACTGGTTCTATAGTAGAATCCTACATATGGGTTTGCATAGCATTGATAGGCTGATAATACAAAAATAATCACCAAAAATAGACAAGCACAGGATTCTTAATGATTTCATTTTTTCACAACCTCTATTTTTGCTATTGTTGCTGGCCATATACTTACTCGTGGTGTCATTGTGACTATGTTGATTGTTCCTATTAGGTTTGATTTATCAAATGTGAAGCCAGGCTTTATGAAGCCCGGTATCCATATGTACATGGTTATGGTTCTAGATTGGTTTGCGGCCAGTACTAACCTGGTTACATTGTACCATACTAGGTCGTTGGTTCTAAGGACAATGTATGCTGGTTTATTGTCCCGAATTATGAGTACCACTGGGATCTTACCGTGTATTGAGGTGTGTGGTTTCTTGTCGAATATTATGTTTCTTACTGTACCGTTCTTTATCTTCACGAGATCTGCTGTCCAAGCCTTAAGCACTAATACGTTATTTGATTTTCTCAATTTACCAAGGTCAACATATTTTATCGGTATATAGATGTAGCTTGCTCCACCGATTTTCACGCCTAGTAGGATCTCTGCTTTCTGAGGTGCTTTTGGCCCGGCCCGATACGTTAACTCTATAGGGATAGAGAGTATCTCCCCGGGCCTGACCATGATGACATTATTCCCGAACCTATAATTACTTGGCACACTCACAATAACTGCTCCCCAATCAGGCGGAAGCTCGCTCGGGCTACCAATAAAACCTATAGTACCAATACTCATAGTACTAGAAGCAGACATCTTAGTGCCTTTAGGGATCGAGTCATTACTAGGTTCAGTTACTGTTTTACTACTAAGAACTGATGACTGATAATGACTCACCACGGCAATTATAGAAACTGACACCAATGCTATTATTATAATGAATACCAAGGATCCAGTACGCATTTTACCCACTAATAATATTACATATGTTTACTTCTTAATATTTTTATCTGCTTTTTCAAATAAATAAAATGCTCTCTGCTATAAATTAGCTGTATCTTCATCAAGAAGCTATGCGATGAAAGTATCAGGTTAGAGCTGGGAGTAACCGGGAGTTACTCAGCCGAGCAACCCCCCGGTTAACACCACACAGAAGAAACCAACAAGTGCTCACTCAGACGTTTTCAAGACTATCCGTTTCTTCTCCCTGTCGAGGTAGGATCTACTGCTGCACACACTGCCCCTACCGGGACAAGATACCCTGCCCTGGCGACAGGGTAGCAGGAACGGTGTTTTAAGAAGCGATAAAAACAGTATTGCTAACCAGTTTTCCCGGATATTTTGCCATATAGACATGCATTTCTGATAGGGCATTTCTCGCATTTAGGATCCGAGGAGCAGATAGCCTTACAATCCCCTGATTCTTTTTCGCATGCGAAGTACCATATAGCCCAGTCTAGGATTCCAGGAGCTGATCCCAGAGCCACACCGCCGAGTTCTACGTCCTCGAGATTTTCTCTAGAATATCTTGTGAGTGCTTCTATATAGAATTCC
>JAADCY010000045.1 GCA_013154205.1 Thermoproteota archaeon
CATCACCCTTATCCTTTCTCCTCAAAACCTTCTCGACAAACCTATCACGCACAGGCTCATATACTTCCTTGTAGAAGAGCTGGGGATCACGCAGAACCGTCCTAGGAAACCTCTTAACATATTCGACCGCAGCTCTCCATGCCTCCTCAGGATTAATCCCGGCCTCCTCGAATCTCCTCAAGACATAGCGGTCGAAATCCTCGGGCCTCTGCTCAATACCTCCCATAACAAAATATCCTCTTGGCGATACCTGTAGTTTTTCGCCGACCTCCTCGACGCGTTTCAACTCCCCGGTTACCCTGACACCATAAATCCTACCCCTAGGCCTATAAGCCGCAACACCCCTCTTGCCAGGCCCATAGTACTTCGCCCAAGCATAGAATATCGCCCGGTTCAATCCGAAGCTCTTAGCCTTCTCAAGATCACCTGTCAACACATAGTATCGTGCAGCCTGAAGAAGAGCCATCACGGGAAACCGGCCAGGCTCAGAAGCCCTTTCAATACTGGTAGCTGGTCCCCTAACAGGCTCAGAGACCTCTACTCCAAGCCTAGTCGCTCTGGCTTCTAGGAGACTATGCTTTCTAACCACACCTACATGTCTAACTGCCCTATAGATGAGGTCGTCGAGCCCTCCCCTACAGTATCTCCGCCAAGTACCTGGGTCATGGCGTGGCTGCTTGGGATCACTCCACTCAAGCTTAAAGTTGTCCAGATCTTCAGGCTTGAAGAACACTACTACTTTGTCAAGCCTCCGGTGAAGGCTTAGAGGCGCTGTGAAAACCCTTTTCATAGATACAAGGTTCTCGATCTTGACCAGCCCACCGGATTCCCTGATAACATCTAGTAGTCTAGGCTTCAAAGCATCGAGGACATACTCTACCAGGCAGAAACCGATGTCGAGTGGATGATACTCTTTCAGAGGCTCATCAATGCATTTCTCGTTGAAACGAACATGTATTCCCGCACCGCTCCAAGCGAAATAAGTGCATTCGCTGATATTGTTCTCCATAATGTATTCTGCGATCACCTTAGCAGCTCTAACAACATAGACATATCTCTTCTCGAGATTCTTCTCTTCGATCAGGTCTATGTCGATGAAAGGAGTGACGTTTTCCACGTTACCCGTGTATTTATCCATGACGTCTTCTCTTGTCTCGAGATTCTTGAAAATCTCTATGGTTCCATAGATGCTCCTAGGCTTGATGAAACCGTACCTCTTAATGATACGAGAAACGTCCCCTGGCTTCTTTATTACAAGGGGTTTATCGTTCTCCCATCGAACCCATTTCCTATTCTCCCCCTCTATACCGACCCATCTCTTCTTAAGATACTCGGCTATCTCCTCCTGTATTCTCGGATCACTATAATACTTCGTCACATCCAAAACCGTCCACCATAGAATATTATTGTGTATGATCCGATTTAAGCTCGGCAGGAAAGACGAGACTAATGTATTGATTCTTCAAGTATTTTCCTCATCGTCCTAGCATTTGATAACATCCAGTGGTTATTATTGAAGAAGACATAGGTTTTCCTGGGCTTTAAAGAAACGATCTTCTCAGCATCTTCTTTCAGCTCTTCCTCGGTATACTCGTGTGCATACCAATAGCTCCTACCATGCATTCTGAGGTATACGACGCCGTTGCTGCTCTTTATCCACACACCTATAGGGCTATCGATACTCACAAGAGTTAAACCTAGATCTCCACAGAGAGAAACTGTATCGTCGTTAAACCAGCTCTCATGCCTGAACTCTACCGCAAGTCTTTCTCCAAGCCCGAATTTCTCGGCGAATCTCCTGAGCCTATCTATGTTTGCAGGGGTCTTCCTATATGTTGGTGGAAGCTGTAACAGGTAGAAATCGATCTTATCGTCGAGCGGCTGGAAAAGCCTTAAGAACTTCTCAAAGGTTGTGTAGGACGAGGTGTTTAACCGCTTATAATGTGTTATTATCCGGTTCACCTTGACAGCCCAGTGTAGACTACCGGATTTACGGGCCCAGGATCTAACTTGATTAGGGAAGGGGAACCTGTAAAAACTAGCGTTAAGCTCTACCGCGTTCAGTCCTGAGAACCTTATATACCAGTCTAGATTACCCCACTTGTTCCAATCATACATCCAACCACTAGTACCAACATATACCTCCATATATCATCGCTTCACGGAGTAGTTGATGCGTCCTCCGGTTTTCTCAACACTTTCTCGATCTCATCAATGCTTATCCCTAGTTTATCCGATACTCTGCGCATCGCTTGGCGTGAAAGAGAGTCTTCAAGCCTTGAAATGAACTTCCTGGTCTCCTTATCGAGCCTTAGGGCTTCCTTAACGGCTTCTCTAACACTTGAATCGAGAGGAAACGTCTTCTCCGCCTCGATGATCAATATTTTCTCCTCGGGTAGAACCTCTACCGTGTAACCATATTTCTCAGCGTGCTTGGCCGCTATGAGTGAATAGAGGCCTAACGGCATCCACGCCTTATAGGCGTACTCGTACCCTATGATAGTCTTCTCTATATAGATATGCCCTTTCCCCTCGTCACGCCAAATTGTGAGATTATCGTAGAACTCGAGGCCTTCAACCTTATAGGTATAGCTCTCCTTCTCGATAACGGCTAATGGCATGACCTCCATTATTACGGGCTCTCCATTCACTGTTTTGAAAGGAAGATCTAGGAATTTCATCTTCATAACGGTTCGGAGTGGTATGAAGACGTGTATATGGTTTTCATCGACTACTTCGGCGGGATATTTTTTCCTACGTACCTTGACGTATTTCAGAGTCTTGTCGATCTCTATTGTGCGTTGCTCCATAGATCTTTCACCCAGCTCCATTACAGTGTTGAGAAGATAAGGGCTTAAAATAATTACAACGCCTGCTTCATCGGCTCCAAGCCTCTACGCGAGGCCTCGGTCCACATCAGCGGTTCGGTGGATCAGGCCCTTCTTCATAAAAAATCTATTTGTCATTGATACTATTTAATTTCAACCACTTCATCGATATCAATGATCTCATCGCTACCTAGGAGTTCTTCCCCGATCTTCTTCCTCCAACCTCTACTTCTCGCTATGTTGTCGGCACTAGAGAGGATAGCGAATGCTTTCAGGGCATATGGGATTTCGTCGGGGAATGTCTTGCGTGGATCACTATTTCTTATCAAGTCAAGATTATCGTTAACCCATGGGCAGCTACCGCTTACACGTAGGGTGTTATCGCCCCAGCCTATAATTAATGGGAACATCTTACATGCTAGGGGCTTATCTCTATGTATGGAGCATTTATGGCCGGAGAGGAATGGGCATACACCCTTTATAATCCATTTGTAGAGCAGAACATATGCTCGGCCACCGCCAATGTATCCAGCATAGGGCTTGAAATCGAGTCTCCCGATCCCTTTATCCATAGCTAGATGTTCTAACAATCTCTTCTCCCATGGGAATACAAGCGGTGAATCTTCGATATTATTAAATGTACAGCACTCCTTACCGCATATTATGAGGCATCGGAACCTTGTATCCATCCGGAAATATCACCTATAGGGTATTATGCATGGACTGCCGAATTTTCCAAGCCTAACCTTTGAGCCGGGGCTACCGTTTACCGGTATGACTCTGATCCCCATGGGCCTCTTCTTAGTGAGCCAGACAGTATAGGTATCAAGTATAAAGTTCGCCAGCTGATCCCTGTCTGCAGGAACAACCAGCATATCAGGCCCAGCCATACAGACTGTCGAGCCTAGCAGAAAGTCCTGGGCCCTTATCCTTCCCTGGCATCCCGCGTCGATTAAAACCTTGTCCTCCGCATATGGTAACATTACCTCGTTGAACCCTGTAACCCAAGCTATATGGGCTGCCAGCTCAGATATGATCTTGTTGACGAAGCGGATCGCACTAAGGAACCCAGGCTCGAATAATCCAGTCTTAGATATACTCATGATGAGCTTTGCGGTACTATCATTCATCCATGGCGAAAGACTTAGATCAGCGAAGACCGTGTACCCCATAGACCTGACCAGGGATAATGGTCTCTCAAGCATGTCTACGAAGTCCTCAAACCTGAGCTCTTTACGTATATGCTTCTCCATCAAGTCATTATAGAGATACCCTAAACCAAAGCTCCAGCCCATAGCATAGCTAGTGCTGTCCGGGAAGTACGGAGTCCTTATAGGCTCATTATGTATGGCTACACCGACACGGGTTGCGAGTACCGGGTCACGGGAAGATGCTTCATGAACTATCCTACTCGCAGTCCGGGAGGCCTCTAAGGGGCTCCGGGTAAGGCCGTGGAGCGGTACATAGTATCCTTTCTCCGCTAGGTCGGCGACCAGCTTAGGAGAGGCCGCCATTATCTCTAAGCCGCCTACCGAGACCAGTATATTACGTGGGGGATCAGGTAGTAGTGATGGGAGGTGCTTATACACGTCTATAGGAGGCTTAGGCAGAGATACCCTCATAGTCCAGACATCGTAACCATTATTTTTCAGATAGTCTCGAACCTCGCCAAGCCTCACAAGCGCTTCGTCGAACAGCTCGGCTATCGAGCCCTTACTACACTCTTCCGGGAAAGGAGCGAAGATTGTGAGTGCTCTTATCTTCAAAACCGCCACCACTGTAGAACTACAGAGATTCGTTAAATAATAATGTTTGTAACACTATCCATGTGGGGAAAGTCTTGCAGCTAATAGGTGTCGCCAATAAGATAGTGTTTATACATGATGATTTCATATATGCCTCGGTCGCTGCTGGCCAGCTATACCGGGAGCTACCATCCTTGATCCTTAGAAGCACGGATGATAAAACGTTTAACAATACATTGTTCAAGCACGTTCTCGACATATTAGGCGAGGAAAAAATAAGGGCAAAAGACCTCTACGGCCCCTCAAGTAAAGACATGGATAGCGGGCTCAAAGGATTCATAAAAGAATATGATTCGGCGAGGCCTTCATCATCGATAGAATACTGTCTAAGGGGATTGCCCCGAGAAGTACTCGTAGATCTAATATCAAGGGATTATGTATGGATCGTACCCTATGACAATATAGAATCAGTCAAGACAAGGAAGATCGGCCAACATCGAGTAATAGAGATAATCTACTTATGCCCCTTCACAGGCATGAGGAAAGCGCTCAGAATACTGTACAATGATGAATTCTATAGCCTCTTGAATGAGCTAATGGGTGAGAAGAAATGAGCCTACCCGCGGATCTGGTAAAGCCGCCCTATACGCGTGAAAGGATAGACGAGATCCTAAATGAGATCACGAGGCTCGGTCCTAACAGGCGATCAGAGGCACTTGCCGGCTTATCACTGATCATTGACAGGCAGGAGGCGTCGAGAGAAATATACTTGTTAGGCATAAAAGGCGAACTAGCGGATATAGGGGAGAAATACATTGATAAACTACCACTAAGCCTCTGCCCCCAAGTCTTTAAGTCATCGCTAATCTCTCTCCTAGTTAAGAAGATAAAGAAGCCCATACCAGTGGCTTCCCTAGAGGATTCACTGAGGAGAATACATGGATATATGACATATATGAATCCGCTCGCGATTCTCTACATATTATGGAAAAACCCTGAGGGAGCTAAGAACTATTTCGCAGAAATCATAAGCAAGAACATATTGGTGGATCTAGCAAACCCTGATCTAAGATACACTGTCATCTACAGGGATATACTAGTAGCCTTATCCCCGATACTATCGGTAGAATTATTCAAGAAATACTATGAGCCAGCAGGTATACCCGATGAAGCGCTCGAGGCTGCTGAAGAAATAGGTGGGAAGAAACTCGATGAACTTCTCGCCCTAGCTCTTAGATCATACCTCAGAATACTAGTATCAGTAACACAGGTGCTAAGATCGGCTGCCAAGGCAGAAGATTACCTCGAGAACATGAAGCTAGAGACCTCAGGCCTCATAAAGTATAGGGAGATCCTGGGAAAACTTGTCAAGACAAGCAAGAACTTAATGCAGACAAGCCTAGATACACTGACCGTGAGGCCTGAGGAAAAGACTGCGAAATCCTTGGCCGAGATAGTGGCAGTGGCACTACGGAGAACAAGTGATCCTGAAGACTACAGGATAGCCTTGAATCTCCTATTGGAGGCAAGCCTTGCACCACCTGATCTCGTAGAGGGATTAAACTCTATACTCGGGAGAATATCCGAGCTACTGGAGACCATTAATAGAGAGGAACTATCAAAGCTCTGTAGCTCTAGGAAAGGAAGACTACTCATAGAAAGGCTATCTAGGCACAGCGATAAAAAATGGATATCCAAACTTGGGATCAACTGGACGGATCTATGTAGGAGCTAGTGTTTCTCCAGAACCAGTGTTTTAACCTCAAATCCTCTCAATGAGACCTTATTATCCCTTATTTTGCACAGATTATTGCCCAGTAGATCAGTCGTACCGATTACCCTGTAATCACCTGTTATCATTACTTCTCTCTCCGAGGGGAATGGATTGTATATGTTGGCATAGACCTTGTCTTCTCTGACTGTGATCCCAGTTATTACGGTGTGTTTCTCCGGCTCAACCGAGATAGTCTTTTCTCCTAGCAATGATTTACCAGGCAGGATTTTCACAGGGCTCCATAGCTCGTAGCCTACGATCGGCACCATTGACTCCCAAGTATCGCCTCTATGAGGGTAGAGATGATATATTATCCTAAACTCCCCGATACCACTATGTGGATCGGGACGATGGGTGCTTTATGGAGGGTCAAACCTATCTTGTCGCCGAACACGGTGTAGCCATGCTTATGTAGGGATATAATAGCTAATCCTTTCTCTCCATCACTAAGATCCATCCATCTCAGCGCTGGAACCTCGTACAGGAGAGCATATTTCTTCGGATCATCGGGCATTGTGGGCCTAGATACAGCACCGAAAGGTATCTCGAACCATGCTTTATCGGTCCATATATCTGGTTCGAACCATGATCTAAGATATCTCAGCCTATCCCTCCAGTCCAGATCGATATCTATTCTAACGAGTGGAGAGCCGCTAAAGAGGCAGATCCTCATCCTAACAACTGATCTACCGGTTTTCTTGGAGAATTCTACACACGCGGCTCCTCCACTATTCGACAATATCTTGGGCTTATCGAGGGGTTCTAAGGGCTGGCCATTCATAAGTCCTGAGGGATCTAGCTCCCAAGCATCGAACATCGGCGGCCTATCCAGATGAACTAGCAGGAGATTGCTGGGCTCGTTGAGATAATTAGTGCCATGATCATCTTTTAAGCTAAGTATTTCGCCTGTGAGGGATAATTTTAGCTCTAAGTATTCGTTACCCATAGTTATGGCGTCGGCTATATCGAGATAAGCTTCTCCACTATTTACAGGTTCCCCAGCTATGGACCAAGTTGCCCCAATGCCTTGTATAGGCATAGTCTTCACTAGGTATTCTTCCCACCCGATCGGTGTACAATACTCTATTTTCTCGCCACCAATACACTTATCTGTAACAATAACTAGCCCCGGACGCGTCCATGGCAGGTCATTATAGAGCGTAATGCCTTCCCCAGCGCCTGCAATGTTTCTTTTTATGATCTCTTCCGCCGAACTAATTACTTCCTCAAGATCTTTTCTAGCCTCGTGATATGTTTCAGGAATGCTAGTGCCAGGCAACACATCGTGAAATGTGTGTAGGAGAAGCTTCTTCCATAAATAGTCGGGTCCTTTCTTCTTAGTCAGGGCCTCTGCTATCTCGGCGCTCCTGAGAAATGCTTCGGCCTTGGCGACGAGGTCTTTGATCAAGTGGTTCGTTGTGAGTGTCCCCTTATGGATCTCGAGGAGGAGATCATCGGTGACGACAGGTAGTTTGTCGCGGTGATCCATATAGGCTTTTACCACTTCATCTTTATCAATCTCCTTAATCTTATTGTTTAAGCCGAGTAATTGATCCCTGTATATCATCATCTCCCATGTAGGCCCTCCGCCTCCATCGCTGTAGCCGTAGGGCATTATCAATGGTATTTCAACAGGCACATTTGATTTCTCATCATATTCGAGCAGGTGTTTAGGCGTTAATACTTCGGCGTAATTAGTGGGTATCACGAATACAGGGATCTCTGAGCCGTCTACGCCTCTTCAGATAGATGCGTGGTGCTCTGGCTTATTGTTTATGTTCCACATAGTCTTATGTATGACTAATAGCTTGATACCTGCCTTGGCCAGGAGTTGTGGAAGACTAGACGGGTACCCGAAACTATCGGGTAGCCAGCCTATAAGCGAGGGCCTCCTCATCCTCTCAATGAAGAGTTTCCCACTCAGAACCAGTTGTCTCGCTAGAGATTCTCCGCTAAGCATCCAGAGGTCCGGCTCGATAAGTATGCCACCGACAGGTATCCATTTACCATCATGTACGAACTCGATGATCCTCTTGTAGAGCTGTGGAGATTCTTCTTCCAGCCATTCAAAATAAAGACTACTCGACTGTACGAATTTCATCCCTTTTTCCCCGGCAATGCGTGCAGCCGTAGCGAATGTTCTCCTGATCTTCCTCCTTGTTTCAATATAATCCCAAAGCCATGCAGCGTCTAGATGGCTGTGTCCGGCTACATGGATCTGGTGCTTGATCTTATTGTCGAGTATACCTGCTAGGAGATCATCAAGTTCTTTATTGATCTGCTTGATCGTGACCTGTAGAACTGGTTCAGGCTCGAAGACCACGTGTTCTCCCAGTAGTATATCTGAGCCGTATAGACCCGCTGCTAGGAGGTGATCGAATACTGGGTCGGGTATATCGATCCTCTTGTTTATCATGTAAGGTGCTCCAAGCCATAATGTGATGAGGCTGCGGCCATCAGAGAGTGGGTTGGAGTATGTCCTGTCTCTATTAGTTTGTAAAAATGTTGATCATGGCTTGTTTTTCCTGTTCTTCGGGTTTCTCGGCGAGCTCTATTATTCCGAGGGCTTTTATGCCTGCTTCGAATACCTGGAGCTGTATTCTAACTAGATACGAGGTGTAAAGTATCAGGTATGCCTCGTGATCTCCGAAGAGCCTAATATTATTCATTAGTAATTCAATATCGTGTTTTTCTGGAGGGATTGGATTATAGGTGTGATAATCGTCGATCTAGGCATAGTCTTCATCGTCCATTCCGAGCAGCGCATTTCTATTAATAATTGTTTGTCAACCATTCATAGCCATCGTTTTTGCCCGGAACTTCTAAAGTTGTATTCAACACAGCTGTTTTCTTTTCTTTGATTACTATGGGTGGTTCAAATGTTTCGCCGTCGTAATGCCATTTCCGAACTGGTATTATCTCGAGGATACTTGATGCGATGAGGTTGTAGCTTCTCTCTTGGCTTTAAGAATGAGTATGTCTAGGGGGAGCTCCAATATCGGGGAAACCTGGGGTTATAAATAATGAGCTAATACCAAATCTTAGAATATTATCTCCCTTGATTTAACATAGGAAGGGCTTTTCGTAAATAGTTTTATCCTTGTGGTTAGTGGATTTATAATAACTATTCAACGACGCGGAGATCATGCCTTGAGGCTCATATATTATATCGTCAGTGCTCCTCGTCGTAGCGGCACTGATACTTACAAGGTATAGAATTAAGAAGTACTAGATCCTTATAATGGAGCCCGTGTGCGCGTAAAGGTAGTGCTCGGGGTACGCCTTCTCAAGAATATGCTTGATTGTATCACCGCTGCAGTGAATGGGCGCTATGAGGCCGACGCCGAGACCTACAAGTCTATCTGCTATCCTCTTACACTCTGAGAAGTTGTATCCGATCAGATGGAAGCCCCCGATCACGAGAATAGGTGGTTTGCCAGTTAAATTTATTTCTTCCTCAACGAATCCGACAATCCCTGGATGACTACAGCCTACGAGTAGCACTGGTCCTTTATCACTTATGACCACGAGGGCTTCCTCCCATGGCGGGCCGTAGAGTGGTTTTAATACATAGATTCCTCTCGCTACTTCTACTGTGGAGTTTACGGGAATATATCTTCCACCATAGCTCTTGATCTCGGGCATAATATATCTCGCATCTGGGCCGGGCAGATAAACAGGTATTCCAGGATTGTTATCCAGAATGTATGAGAGACCGCCGGTATGGTCTCCGTGAAGATGACTTATCACTACAGCATCGATGTCTCCTGGGCTAATGCCTATTGTGTGTAGATTGTGTCGTAGAATGTTTGGGCTGGGTCCTGTGTCGAATAATATCTTTTCCGAATTTGTCTCGATGAGTATTGATAATCCCCATGCTGATTCGAGCCTGCCGCTAGGATCGGGATCATTATCAACAACGACAATAATTGTCACATTACCACTCCCGATTATACTAGTTGTTTTCTCAGTTGGTGATATATGGGTCTGAGTGTTTTGGTTTTTCGATATATGAGTTGATGATGTTGTAAAGGATGGTTGGACTGCCCGTTCGGTGGGTGTTGTTAGGAAATAGGTATATGTGCTTATTATTAATAATATAATGATTACCACAGCTATGAGAGCGATTATTGATCTGTATTTCATACTGGTCTCCTTCTCTAAGACTTAGTTTTCCATCATATCTAGATATGTTTTTATACCAGAGATTAGGCTATACATTAATTTAAAACCTAAGTTAGGTGGACTAAGACTTGTTGGACTACCTAGGTATAATGTATACTTCGCCTAAAAAGAGTATACAGATACTCCTTGCTGAAAGAAGATCAGTCATTATGGGATTAGCAATAGTGCTAGTATCATCATTGATTAATGGCTTAAACCTTGCCTACCTAGTTATGGTTAAGGGTCTTTCAGTAATTGGTCTGAGAATACCATTCGTAATAGGCGCGTCAGTGATCGGAATAGTGATGAGCAATATCCTAATCGGCGTAGCTGCCTGGCTACTAATAGGAGGCATGATATACTTATTCGATAAAATCTTACAGGGCAGAGGAAGCTTCGAGGCAGTGCTAATAGCCTATAGTTATCAATGGCTACCACTACTTATAACAGGACTCATTGCTCCAGCCTATTATTTCCTAGATGCGATTACTGGTATAGTGCTCTACTTCTTTGTAAATCTGATAGCATTCGTATGGGGTTTCATCTATGTATTAATAACCAATGCCGAGGCAAACAAGTTCTCATTAGGAAAATCATTTGCGGCAACGATCATAGCATTCATAATAGTTCTTGTAGTAATAGGCTCAGCCTCAATATTTCTAGGAGGTGTTATGTAATGGAAGAACTATATCATAGCATTATAGGCGGAATAGCTATTATAGGTATTATAATCGGGATCCTTACACCATTAGCATTAATAGTACTGGGAATGCCCGGTAATAACGCGTCATTGATACCTTTAAAAGACTTGGATAACTTATTCCCCGGTCTCGACATATCGATAAACGGGATTAGCATAGGATCCTTATCCGAAAACAGTACACACTACAAATTACTAAGTACTAAAAACATAAGCATACCCAATACAGGGACCATAAATATCGGAGTACATATCGATAACGGATACGTCGTACTAGAGAAAAACCCGGTCAATAATATAGTCGTCAAGATATATGTGAAAAAATATGTCAACGGCGGTTATAATGTAGACTATGATGTAAGCAGTAATACAGTGAACATCGATCTAAACAATCGTTACGTCAAACTAGCAGTCGGCATCCCTGAAAACCTTGCGATAAACAATTTTAGCTTAGACATGTTAAATGGTGTTATAACAATACATGTCAGCAACGTACGCAAGTTTCTCAGCATGAAGGTAGATAACGGCGTAGTCAACGCTGACATACAAGACCTGACAGCAATTACCACATCACTAAGAATGAATAATGGCGTCGTTAATCTAAAACTAGGCTACGAAGCCCTGCCCGGAAGCTCGAGATTGAACATAGTCTTAAATAATGGGGTGCTGAAATCGACGATCAAAGTACCGGGCACGACAAAGCTAGAAATAATCCCTAGCATAACGAACTCTGTCTCATCGATCACATTGAACGGCAAAATAATAAGACAATTCTACCAAGACCCGGGATTCTCCAATAGTACGTCAAAACTCTACTGCAAGATAACGATCATGAATGGGTACGCAAATGTGGAGTTCACGAGATGAAGAAGCTATGGAGATGCTCAGAATAACGAGTGATAGACCACTAGCAGGGTATAGGATTATACAAGCACTTAACAGCGGGCCAAAACTCACCATAATACGGGCACTTATAAACAATCCTGAAGGGCTGACGGCAAAAGAAATAGCGAAGCTACTAGGAGTTAAGCTACCGACAGTAATGGAGCACCTCTCAGACTTGATCAAGACCGGATTGGTGAGAATAAACTACGAGGGGAGACATAAGAAATATGTCCTACAAGCAAAGAAGATATTGTTCGAGATCGATCTACCATTTTATGTCTCCTTAATGGAGAGAAAAGACGAGGCTGAACTACGTGAGCTAGAATTCATGGCAGTCGAGTATTTGAAGAAAAAGATAGTTGGCGAAGGATTACCGATGAACATAACAGTAAAGGACGTGGCAAGAACACTTGGAGTTGACACATCGACAGCTGTTAGCATTGTTGATTTTATCAATACTTATCCAGAGAAAATTATACATTTCATCGAACAAATGATCATTCAGGAATTACTCAATAATCAATCATCCCTAACACTAGGTGAACTGTCGAAGAAAATCAATATACATAAATACTGGCTGATATTAGCAGTTCAGAGCCTGGTTTCAAAAGCTATTGTAAAGCTTGAGGATGAGCTTGTAGAGCTTGTGAGCTAGAAATAAGCTTTCTTTTAACCTATCATAGAGCTATGGAGAGCTCTCCTCTAGGATAATGCAAAGTATAGGAACACAATACCTATTAGAACTAGTATGAAAGCCCCGATGTGCTGCCAGATTGTTCCTGGAATAGTAATTAACCCCAGATCCTCTAGTCCCCAGATAATGAAACCAGCGCCTACAACGCCCAGAAATAATCTGCCTATACCAGGAAACCTTCTAGATCCTATCCTAATATTCACCGTGCCACGCCCACTCGGAGCAATAGCAATCGCCAGCAATCCTACACCCATACCTATAACGGTGCCTGGACCAGTGTGTCCGAAGAACATTCCTATGCCCATGCCTAGAAACAAGCATGCAAGGAACAATAATATTCTACTCATAATCTTTAACCTCCTCCATAGATGACGCTATCGTCATTAATAATGGATTACATTCCTATTTTTAACGATTCTTTAACAATTCATCAATATTTCCATTACACTCCGGCACCTGGCTTGGCGCCACGTTTCTGCCGAGCAAATAACATCTCCGTGTGATCCTTTCATAGAATAAGCACTTATCACAGTTAATCCAAATACTCTTCTCACCGGGATTTACAAGATATATTCGCTTCAAACAGTTCAGCAACACATTATCGATGAGCGACTCGATGAAGGATATGAATTTCCTCTTACCAGTCAATCTGGACAAGAACCCGGTCTCAGCCTCAGTCGTCACATGGATCTCCGTTACACCGTCCTCTTTCTCACGGAACCAGAGAACCATATGGAAATAATCACCATCATAAGGCTCTATAGTAAATGATGTCTCGGTAGTCTTAACACGTATTTTCGAAGAGAGCCTGTTCCAGTTAAGCCTTAGAGAGTATTTGTCCTCCTCGATAAACGATAGGCTTTCGATATATTTGTCGGATGCAACCCAGTTATTCATATCGCTCATACATTTAAGCAGTAAATGCTTGTCAACCAGTAGCTCCCTGTAAAATGTATGCGATATCCTCAAATTCATCTCCAGATACCCATATAGTATTCATGACTTGATATAGATTACACTGGTCTGAATCATGAAAGCCCCTTATTATTTAATACCCTAGCCATTACCTCGGTGATACCTCGATAGGTATGTTTAAATCTTTCTTCGGATCAAGATTATAGATAGTGATAGCCATGCCCGAGAAGCTGAAATTCTTCGACA
>JAADCY010000210.1 GCA_013154205.1 Thermoproteota archaeon
CTAATAAGTTAGCACAGTAATGTTACTATTGTGAACGTAATGGTTTTACATAGTTCATAGTATTTTAGGATAGATATAAAGGTATTAATACTGCATAGCGGAGGCGCGTGTATTGCCTGTTACACATGTATGGACTAGAAAGTTTCCGGACTACTGTAGTCTCGATGGCTTCAATGTTGAGGGAGAATGGATTATCATAAAACTATATTGTGTTGACAAAATGATCGAATATAGGATCAACTCGATAAGTGGTAAAACCAGTATAAACACTTTGGAAGAAGTTGAGCTTAGAGGAAGCGTGGAACGCAGGAGAGAGTTCTTTACTTTTCAATGCTTTAAAGGCTATAAGAAAAAGGTGTGGGGGAAGATCGTAAGAGGTCTAGACGCCAAGATGGAGTGTAGGAAAGACATCTGTGTAGCAGCGATCCTATCGCCGAATTATACGCTTGAGATACAAGTATATAGTGTACATGGAGATGTTCTTGAGACGATAGGACTCGGAAAAATATTCTCTTTCGACGTAGCAGCGACAGATAACATCATAACCGTTACAGCTCATGGTTTTACCGAAGATAATACAGCGTCAGTAATATTTGATGCTTCAACAGGCGCGATCATTGATGAGCTATCAAGGTTTGGAGGATACCTGGTCTCATCGCCGGACATGATCTTCATAATAAGTGAGCAAGAAGGAAAGCTCTATTGTCGCGGCTATAATAATGATGGAGAAGAAGTCATAAGCGATGAAGGAGTTCCATTATTCATACCCTTCAACCCCATACCGCACAGGATCCCTGGAATGGAGAAGTTTAGCTCAAAACAAGTAGCGGTCATGGATAGGAATGAAATACGAGTATATAACTTGATAGATTACTCGATAGAATACACTGTGACAAGACCACCATTTACGAGAGGTGTCTACAACATTAACCCCGACGACCTAAGCGTCACAGCCCTATCAGTTATTATGGGAATGCCTGTTATCGCCAACTATGATTTTAGGGGAGGAATAAGATGGTCAAGCCACATAATAGGAAACGTGTACTATTCACTAGTAGCTTCAGACATTGTAGCTGTCCATGAACAGGCCAAGAAAAACACTATAACAAGACTATACAGGATAAAAGATGGTTTCCTCGTCCAAGAAGAAGTCTTCGGCCCCAACGTAATGCCTATAATCGCTAGGAAAAGCTATATATTGCTAACCGATGGAAGATTAGTTGCCTCCTACATGCTGGAGTGAGCCGGGATTGTACCAGGAGGAAACCTTTATACTAGGCCTAGTATCCCTTTTAATACTTGCAAAGATCCTAGAAATACCTTTTAGAAAATACAAGCTACACCCTGTAGCGGCCCATGTGATAGCTGGGATAATACTCGGCCCATATGTTCTGGGAATAGTATATCCGTCACCAGAACTAATGGGTATAGCATCCTTTGGCCTACTCCTACTAATGTTCTATACAGGTCTTACAACTGATTTCAGAGAACTTAGAAGGCATGGAAGCGCCGTCGTACTAATGGGTGCTATGGGCGTTACAGCCACTTTCATACTTGTTCTGACAGCATCATTATTCCTCGGCGTAAGCCTATTAGCAGCTATATTCTTAGCCGCGGTCCTCTCTAATACTGCGACAGAGACTGTTGCAGCCATCGTGGCGCATAGGGGAGATGTCAGGAGTAAAAGCTTACTTGTGGGCGCTAGTTTCGTCGACGATATCATGGCTGTATTCATTATAGGTATCATAGCCGGGCTGAACTATGGAAGGATCGATGTTGAATCTCTAATACTCTTATCGGTAAAAACAACCGTGTTTCTCGGAATAATATTCTATATCAGCGGTCTATTATCGCGGAGATTCACAGGATTCTACAAAACAATAAGCCATGACTACTTATGGTTCGCCACATCATGTATTATACTCGCGCTAGGACTAGCCTTCCTTGCAAGGATGGCAGGCCTTAGTGAGCTAATCGGTGCATATCTAGCCGGAATACTGATCGGAAGAGGCAGGGAGTTCCACGACCCATTCCTAAGGACAAGAATAGCTATTTCAGAGTTTATAAGTGATTTCACCATAGTATTGGACGTTATATTCATACCCTTATTCTTCACATATATCGGAGTAGTATACGTCCCCAAAGCGGTTAGCCCAGTATTATACATAGCTCTACTCGCAATGGCTATTCTAGGGAAATTCATAGGAGCAACACCCATAGCATACAGGATTCTCCGTGAGAAAAGAAAAAGCATCGCCGTAGGACTAGCCATGTCGGGAAGAGGAGCTCTTGAGACAGCCCTGCTAAACCTTGGACTAACAATAGGAGTGATTAATCAGACATACTATAGCACAGCTATAACTGTAGCTATAACAACAACGATCTTGGCACCGATCCTATACATGTTAGCGTATCCCAAAGAATAGAGAAAAATGTTTCAGCCAGGCCCGTCAATTCATCCCCGATAATAACGGGTCATCCCTTCTAAGCCTCATCCTCGAAACTAACTTATTTTTCAAGAATATCTAATAAATCGTTAAGGTAGATCTCAGCCACAACAACTGGTTTCTCAATACCTAGTTCTCTAAGGGCTCCGGGATGTACTTCTCCCACGAACCCTATTTGTTTATTACCATGTAGTATGAACGCGGTTCTTTGTCTTAATAATCCTTCAACATATCCTTTCTCAAACTTATGATTTATCCCTAGCCTATCAAGGATGGCGTGGACATAAGCTAGTCCATCCGTTAGGGTAGCCTTGTCATGGCTTATGAGTATGCCCAGCCTCCTTTCTATCCTCGCCCCAGTAGGGCTCTCCGGATCAGGTAGTACGACGTCTCCGACCTCGAAAATCTTTATCACTGGTTCACGTTCCTGATTATCCTTAACTATACTGACGAGGCCCGGTGTCAACCATCTTCTTAGTCCAGTGTATTTCTCCATCTTCGGGTTTAACACTTTTATAATAGGCTTTTCCGTCCCGAAGACCTTACTCTGTAGATAGTAATTACTCATCATATAGTTCGTCACCTCAATAAAACCGTAACTTGCTGTAATGAGCCTCACTTTCCTCGATATGAACTCTAATGGATGTATTCTCCCAGGGCCTCTCGATGGCGGGATCTCGAATGATTCCCTCCCGATAAGGTCAAGGCCGTACATTATACCTATCTCTTCTACAACATCAATCTCGGTTCTCAGATCAATACGATATGGTGGTACTAGGACCCTTAACCTACCATTAGGCTCTATTCTAGCATCTATCCCAGCCTTCAGTAATTGTTCCACACAGGTCTCCCTGGATAGCTTCACGCCGAGTACATCCTCAACTCGTGCGAGATCAACAATTATCTCGGGCCCATGATCACGAGGTGCTACGACGATCCTGTTTCCATCCATAAAGGTCTTTACATAAACAATGGTTTTCGAACTGCTTCTCTCAGCTAGACTAGTAGCCATGATCGTGACCATGTTAACAACTGTATCTAGATCAGTCCCTGTGGAGTCGATAAGTATATTCTTTGTCTTCACGGTAACCTTCGTGTCTTCACCATTGATGATCGGTGGTAATGAAAGTATTTTACCCGTAGAATCCCTTATAATTGGATATCTCTCCCATGAGGCTATGAGATGCCCGTACTCCTGGCCTTTATCCGTCTTGGACAGTATCTCTCTAAGCGATAATTCCTCTTCACCCTCAAGAGGCACAAGCCTTGTCTCATCTGGATCTACTAGTTCATAATATACAGGCATCTTTATCTTATCAAGATCGTAAACACCTATACTAGCCTTACGTCTCCTCCGCCCATAAGTTATCGCTAGTTTTTCCTGGAGCTGCATCATCTGCCTTACGGCTTCCTCGTCCAGAACTAGATCCTTGACGATAGCGAATGCTATAAATGGTCTCTTAGGTACCCCCTTATTATATGCCTTGTAGCCCTCGTCTACATAGTTATAGCGAGGTATAACTCCTTCGAGATAGGAACGCACGGCTCTGGCAACGCCTTCAACACTATAGAGGTCTGGCCGGTCATGTGTTGTCTCGTACTCTATTGTGTCATCCTCGATTACTTCGATCTCACACTTAATCCTCGGCAAAATATCCATTATTTCATCATTGGAAAGCTCTTTACCAACTAATTTCTCTAAATCACTCTTAGAGATCCTTATAACGGGCAACCAGGTAACCCCTCAAAACATCTTATTCGTTGAAACATCCCTAGTTAGACTCTACATAAATCTAACATTATTTCGTATCAAAATAATATATCTGTTAGGTGAGTACACGAATGGATAGCAATGCGAAGCTCCATATCGTTTGGTGTGATAGTCTAGGTGCCAAGTCCTTCTCTTTCGCAATCGAGCACAAGAAAAAAAGTATATTAATTGATCCGGGCGCCGCGGCTCTACAACCATCCTACCCGCTTGACCCTGCCATTAAGAGGGAGCTGAGAAGGAAGGCCATTAAGACTATCGAGAAATACGCCAAGCTCTCAGAAATCATAATTATCACCCATTATCACTACGACCACCATGTTTTGCCCAGCGACAAGGACTTAAAATACAATATTTATCGCGGCAAGAAGCTATTCATAAAGAATCCCAACTATTATATCAATATGAGTCAGTGGAAAAGAGCACGGTTATTCCTCTCAGAACTATTATCATCGATTAACATGAGCCTAGAAGATTACGTTTCGTCACCCATAACAATGGAGTTCCCCGATCCCACCGAGAAACTAGTAT
This sequence comes from Thermoproteota archaeon, assembly GCA_013154205.1. GTDB lineage: Archaea > Thermoproteota > Thermoprotei_A > Sulfolobales > Desulfurococcaceae > JAADCY01. Next base: position 4,747 of record JAADCY010000210.1, read on the forward strand.
ATGCTATGTCAAGAAATTACGGCGATTATGCATCTCGGCGGAGAGAACTTCTCTTGAAGGGCAAGAAATGGTTTGAGAAAATCAAACAGTATTGGGCTAGTCATGACTGGGTCGGGGAGATTGAAACACGGAATATAACTATTAGATGGGCTGAGAACCGCAGCATAGAACATGGTAATGTAAAGATCGATTTCTTAGAACCATGGTATCATGGAATAGAATATGATAGAACCGGATGGCTCGTCCCCCTAATTATACGTGTTGGAGGGAAGAAGATATTCTACACAAGCGATGTCATGGGGCCTATAATTGAAGACTATGCTTATCGCATAGCTGATCTCAAGCCCGATATAATCGTGCTCGATGGCCCACCAACTTATCTCTTTCCATACATGTTTAACCGGATTAATCTCAATAGAGCTATTGATAACGCCATATACATTATTGATCAAGAACCGGAACTAATAATATACGATCATCATCTCCTACGCGATCCTAAGTGGAGAAAATATGTGGAAGGAGTATTCAGCTATGCACATAAAAAGGGTGTTGAGCTAAAGACCTGTAAGGACATTATAGAGGAGAAAGACACTAATGTAGTAGTTCTTCAATGATCCTTGTGAATGCTTCCTTTATCTTCTTCCATTCCTCGTCACGCCATCTTATCAGTTTCTCCGACTGATAATACTCGCTGATTATCTCATGATCGGTCATGCCGAGGCTGTAGAGTAATGGAGCATAGAGTCCAATATACTCTATCGAGCCCTTAATCTTTCTAAGTTCTTCGTAAACGCCTGCTCCAAGGATTCTCATTATCTTCCTAGATGTTATGGGTGAAGGTAACAATGGTTTCTCCGTAGTGCTGTCCAGTAGTTTCTCCGATAATAGCTTCGCAGGGCTCCGTGGAGGCTCTACACCCTTCTTGCTACTCTCTAGATAGTACCACCCGATCCTATACTTATTGAATGCCTCGACAGTTTTTCTCTTTTCATCCTTATCTTCAAGAATATAGTATGTTAGGAGAGAAGCTATGACTACGCGGTTCAGGTTATCCCTACTTATAGTGTCGAACGTATCCATATCCGTATGATAATATTTGCTGGGCCATTCATTGAACATTGTCGCCGGAATACCTGTTGCGAGGGCGACGTCGTGGTCACTCCCCATAGTGTATGGGCTTATCTCCCACTTATACCTAGGCAAGCTGTTTCCACCGAAGCTTGAAGCCGAGTTAAATACAGCGTAGCTAGCCGCCCAGGCAGCAGCCGCGGGCTCTTCATTAACGAAGAGCGGGGGTGCAACAATGGATAGCGTTGAGCCTGTTATCCATTGTTTTGATCCAACCATATCAAGGTTTACCACGTAATCGGGTCTAACCTTGTTTAGAACGGGGATTGAACCGGTGTACTCTGGAACCCATACAGCTGCCCAGTCTTCTCTGCCCTGGTCTTCGAGGTACTTCGCTATTGTTATTAGTGCCGCGCTACCGCTACCATTATCGTGTGCTCCCGGTTTTGGATGACATATATGTGCTATGAATAATATTCGTGGATCCTTACTACCAGCATATAGTATTGGGAGTCCTTTATCATGCCATTTAACCTTTATGTTCCACGAAACAATTATTTCACGGCCACTGATCAGTTTCTCTATTATTCGTAGAGCTTGTGCAGCGGGTATTCCGACCACGGAGGGTCCTTTAGTATCGCTTGGTTTTAGGAATAGCCCGGTATATGGTACTGCTTCAGCGTATCTCGACCTAGTATAGTATACTATGAGCCTAGAATCCCGGTGTTTCTCGAACAGTGATGTTAGTAGCCCGGTAGCAATGATGGCTTCGCCGCCTTCTTTCTCAAGGCTTAGCTTAGCTTCTCCTTCACCACCGGGGCTGTGTGCTGATATAAGTGTTGGGTGCTCGTCATAGCTGATCTTGAGGAGCGTCTCATCTCCATCTTTGATCTCTATCCATCCCTCTATGGGATCCCATGAAGCGGGTGCTTCTAGGAAGCCTAGTTTTTCTCCTTGTTTCACTTTTATTATCTTAGAGCTAATACCGTGTTCGGAGAGGATATTCTTTATCGTATTTACCGCGTCCCATAGCCCGGTTGATCCCTGGAGCCTGTGATACCATGTGATCTTCTTCAGTGAATCATATGCTAGCCATGGATCTATTTTCTCCCTAATACTTGGGACAAGCTTGTTTATCGACAATTGTAGCACCCTTTAAACAATATCATTGCTTCCGAATATAACGGTGTTCTACTGGTTTTTCCTCCGGGCCTTAACGGCCTCAAGGATCTCCTTAAAGCCTGGATACTCGCTTGTCTTCATAGCCATGTATACTAGGGATTCCGATGGTAGAGTTATTGCTCCAAGCCTCGCCATATGTGATAATGCATAGCGATGATCGTGTTCTATCTGTGAAGCCACCGCGTCGGGAGGAACATATACTCTGTATCCTTCGTCGAGGGCATCCATGACGGATTGTAATATACATATGTGTGTCTCAATACCAGTAACTACAAGTTGTTGTTTCTGGAGCCCCTCGATATAGGCAGATATTTTCTCGTCGCCAAATATGCTGAAGCTCTTCTTCTCGAACTCAACAGTATTCGCTGGAAGTACCTCTTTTATCTCTGGTGTTAATTCTCCCAGCTTTACCTGTTTCGTAACAACTATAGGCATCCCTTCAAGCTGGGCTAACCTAACCAATAACTGGATATTACTGATAATCTTGTTTCGATCACTTATTATCTTGAGGAGTTTATCCTGCATATCAACTATGATCAGCGCTGCTTTCCTCGGATTAAACCTCAATTTGTCACCCAGATAATACCTGGGTAACAATAGTATTATAGTTGTTATAACCGTTTCACATACGATTTTGTTTTCGGGGTTGTAGATGTCGGCGGCGACAATAGATCTCGGCGAAGTAGTGATCGGTGTTGATGATATGCTGGAATACATAGATGAAGAAAGACGTAAGCTCGCAGAGAAATACGGTGCACGCAATATAGCGGAGTTAATGTACTTGATCAGCTCAGGCTATATACCGCTTAATGATGTAATACATATTCGTATGAGGCTACATATACTTGATGAGATGGAGAAAGCTGTTCTCGAAGAGAAATTAATGAAAAAGTAAGTAAAGAAATACCTTACCATATGTAAATTCTTGAGCCCCATTTATGATTAGGTAATGACATCATATTTTATCTGTCAGACACATAGGTATCATAGGGGTGTTCTCCATGAATATTCGTAAAGGTCCCTGTGGCGAGAAGATCGGGCACTACGAGATTATCGAAGAACAAAAAGTCCCCGATGAAATGGGAACGAAAACCTATGTTAGATGGTTGATCAAAGAAGAAGATGGTGCTAGAGCATTTGCTATGAGATTATTCACGATAAAGCCCGGAGGACATATCAACCCACATCATCATCCTTGGGAGCACGAGATATTTGTTCTCGATGGTGTCGGCGAGATCAGGATCGGGTCGAGAGTATATCGTGTTTCGCCAGGATTCTTCATCTACGTGCCTCCGAACGTTGAGCACGAATACTGGAATAAGGGCGATAAGGATCTAAGGTTCCTCTGCATGATACCGTTGAAACCGACGGTTGAAACGGACGAGAAGATAGAGTGTTAGGTGCATGTGTTGTGAAAATAGGCATTATCGGTACTGGCCGTATGGGATCAGCACTTGCAGAGTATCTTTCAAGTAAAGATGTAGAGCTAGTCGTTTACAATAGAACCAGGGCTAAGGCCGAAGAACTGTGTGGAAAGATAGAATGTAGCGTGGTCGATACGCCTGATAGTATGGATGATGCCAATGCGATCATAGTTTTCGTGTTCGACGACCTATCTCTAATGGAGATTATCACTGGAGAACATGGCTTATTACGGCTTAAGAACAAGGATGTTCTCATAATGAATTCAACCACGATTACTCCTACGACGAGTATGTACGTCTACAATTTGCTTAAAAACAATGGTTTGCACTATGTTGAATCACCAGTATATGGTAGTAGGGATCAGGCTAGGACTGGTAAGCTTATAACAATCCTTGCCGGCGACGATGAAGACTTAGATCTCGCAGAAGAGATAGCTTCGATGTATAGTCAAGAAGTGTTTAGAGTAGGTCTTATACCGTCTGCTTCTGCATTAAAGCTGGCACTGAACAATATAGGCCTAGTGATGCCGGCATTAATAGGCGAAAGCCTAGCTATACTCGAAGCATATAGTGTTGAGCATGAGAAGTTCCTGCGTGTTGCGTCGAAGCTATGGTTCGGAGAAGCTGTTAAGAAGTATTACTTGAGGGCTATGAATGAGAGACAGGAATCCAAGTTCAGCGTTGCCGGTGCGGCAAAGGATTACTCACTCATAGCTAGAACGCTTCATGACGCGGGCTATCCAGCTAATGTGTCATCAGGACTAGCTAATTATTATAAAGCAGCTGCAGAAGTGATGCCTGAAGAAGACTATCCTAAAGCGCTGAGATTGTTGATTGAAGAGTAAAAAATACTTTTATCTCACAATAATTACTGTCACAGGCGAGTTGATAGCTACAGATAATGCTTTACTACCTAGATATATTTCTCCACTTAGTGTTCTTCCCCTTGCACCCATTACTACTAGGTCATAGTTTCCATTGGTTATTTCCTCAAGTATTGCTTGTGAGGTGCTTGACTCGGCTGGATCGAATTCTTTGGTCTTATATGCTATTTCGACTCCTCTGCCTTTCGCCCTGTTCTTTGCTTTCTCAATAGGGTCTTGTTCAGGATTGAATCCTGTTGGCTTTACATGGATCACTGTTATCTTGGATCCATAGTGTTTTGCGAGATCGATGGCTAGGTCCAGTGCTTTTAGACTGTTTTCACTACCATCCACTGGGACGAGTATTTTCCTAAACATGAAGCTTATCTCGTATGTAGGTGCTTCTCTATAGCTCATATTTTCACCCCTATCAATTTATCTGATTATCCGAGGGTATTACGGTTTGGGCTAAGGAAACTTTCTTGAAAAACACCTATTCTAAGGGTTTGATCCGTTATCCTTATGGATTCTTCGGGTCTAGATACTAGTCCTGTAACCGCTCTTAAAGCATCAATATTTTCTGGAACAACGATCGATTCTTGATGAACAGCCTGCATCAATATGACTTCGTTGCCCGATACATGTATGCTGTCTTCCCATACGACTAGCTCGGGCACATCATACCTCTTCCTGCCCAGATCTCTCGCTGCCTCAACTATTTTGGCTGTTGAATTAATACCTGTTAGCTCGGCATTGATTAGGGCTATTCTTTTCCTCCTCGATAATACATCGATCACATCATCTCTTCTAACCGGGTTTTCGAATAATACGTTAACGATATGCAGGTGCATTAGTGTGGTAGGCACTATTACTGCCGTCGTTATGATATCTATGTTTTTCAGCACAGTTTTGACATCGAGCCCATGATGGCTCGGAATAGTGACGGGATTGGGCTTGATAGAGTTTATTGGGCCTTTCTTGTCCTCCTTGGGATCTGCTGCTCTCCTTACTATTGTTGCTCTAACTTTTCTGATCCTTCCTATACTGTTCAGTGTGCATAGGAGCCTCAGCAACCCGGTTGTATTACAGCTCACAACCCTTACATAGTTCTTATCAATACATTCCTCGTAGTTACAATAACTGTTGAAGCTCGCCTCAACTATGTCCGGCTTCTCTCCTCCCTGGAATATGGCCTTAACACCCACGTGCTCATACAAGGGTTTGTAGAGAGCGCCGACGCCCGCTGGTGTCGCGTCAACTACTACATCAGCTTCTTTCACCATGTCCTCTATTGTCCCGCTAACCTTGATCCCTGCTTCTGCGAATAGCCTGATCCTCTCTTCTGGCACATACACCGGTATACCATTCCTCGAAGCTAGGAGCACAGAATAATCAGGCCTAGTCTTAGCGATCCCGACTAGCTCCATGTCCGGCTGAAGCATAATGGCTTCCGCCACTCTCTTCCCTATTGTTCCATAACCATTAACAGCCACTCTAATCTTCCCCATTAGATCACCACCCCCTGCTTAGTCAACGTTAAAAACAATTATTTGGACCGAAGAGGTATTAGTCGGACTACCATCCGAGAAACATTGTTGCTGATAGCTCGAGAGCTTTTAGTGCTGGCAGAGTCTCGCCTGATAGGAACAATAGTAGTGCGTTACCACCTGTCGATACGTGTACGTGGTCGTTGACATGGCTTGGGTCAACCATTGATGCTAGGTGGCCTCCTCCTATTAGTACGAACGCGTTACTGTTTACTGCGGCGTCGAGGAGCTCCTTGGTCCCCTTCCTGAATCTTTCGTCTTCGATAACTCCTGCTGGTCCACGCATCACTATTACTTTGGCTTCTTTAATGAAGCCCTTGTACATACTGATAGTTGCTTCGCCGATATCCTTTATCTTGCCCTTTATACCCGCGACACTAGCGTTTTCTACAGTGCCGTCTTCCTTCACTATCTTGAAGTCAATGGGTGTCTCGATCGGTGCACCCATTAATAGGATGTGCCTAGCTCTCGGTATTAACGATAGTATTCCTTTTTCTTCAAGGAACCTCATGTTTTCCTTACCGATATTGACGCCTTTTGCTACGAGGAACAATTGTGCGACTAGGCCTGTCGTGAGGATCCTATCGGCAGCTTTATTGATCACTAGGTTTTCAATAACACGTAATAGGTCTCTGACCTTGGTTCCACCCAGTATGAATATCCTAGGGCTCTCCATTGTCTCGAAGACACGTTTTAGCGCTTTAACTTCTTTCTCGAACACTGGACCTGCTACTGATGGCAATAGTAGCGGGAAGCCTACAATGCTTGGCTGGCTCCTGTGGGCGGTTGCAAACGCGTCATTAACGTATGCCTCGAAGAGCGGCGCTAGTCTCTTCACCATGATGGTCATGCTCTGCTTCTCTGGAGTAGCCTCAAGGATCTCCTCGGAGACAAGCCTAAGGTTGTCTAGTAGTAGGACTTCTCCCTGCTTCAGGTTTTTTATTGCCTCCCTAGCAGCTGGCCCTATCACGTCGGGTATGAACTTTATGTCGAGACCCGTATACTTGGATAATAGCTCAGCGTGTTTCTCTAGGGTTACGAAGTCTTGTTCACCAGGTCTTCCCTGATGAGATGCCGCTACGACGGCTGCATTATATTTCTCTACGAGCATCTTTATTGTCTCGGCGTGTACCCTTATCCTGCGGTCGTCAAGGATCTCCCCGGTATCAGGGTCTATGGGTACGTTGATATCTATTCTGAGGAATATCTTCCTCCCGGTTATATCGAAATCTTTCAGAGTAGGTATTCTCGGTAGCTTTAGGCCGTTCATACTCCTCACCTCCGCCTAGTGAAATCCGTGCTGGTAAAAATGACCAGGCACCATTATTGTAGGATTCAGGACAGAACTTATTAATTTACTTCTTCAAAAATTAAAACAATTATTTAAATAACTATTAATGGATATTTTTTCCGCCTTTTCGATAAGATTATGGTGGGAGAAATTTCCCACGAAAACAATTATTTAACTCTGTACAAAACTACATAAACATTTCCTAGATATCTGAAACTTTTTCCGTAGAAGGAGAAGGGAAGAAAAGAAAAATGAGTTATAATAATGTTATGGCTCGTTCTCGAAGTGGATAGCCCTTGTCGGGCAGACACTTGTACATAATCCGCATCCATAGCACTTATCAACATTCACAGTGGCTACGCGTTTGCCTTCCTCCGTAACTATTACTTTAGCGGCACCATAGTCACATACTTGTTCACAGAATCCACAACCAATACATTTCTTTGCATCAACTACTGGTGGCTTAGCCCATGTACGCCTCGGCTCGGGGCCTAGGTACTTCAGCGCTAATCCTTTTACATCTAGAATGCTGTCGTACCCGTGTCTCTTCAGCCACTGATCGATCTCTTTTGCGAGCCTCTTGAATATGCCTGGGCCCTCTATTAGTACAGCTGTACATATCTGGACTGCTGATGCACCAGCCATGAAATACTCGATGACATCGGTTCCCTTCGTTATGCCGCCGACACCTATTATTGGTAGATTAGTGTTTTTCGCTGCCTCAGCAACTACTGCGAGAGCTAATGGCTTTAGTGCTGGCCCGCTCATCCAGCCATACCCCTTAGGTCCACCGACAATCGGTAGCCCCGTCTCTACATCGATGTGTAGAGCTGGGCCGATAGTGTTTGTCGCGACTATTCCGTCGACACCTACCTTCTCAAGTTCTTTCACTAGTTCTGGTATGTTTGGTGTGAATGGGCTTAGTTTGGCGAAGATCGGTATGTCCACGGCTTCTCTAAGAGCTTTGGCTGCTTCAACGACAGGCCTATAGTCTTTGCCTATATAGTGTGTTGAGAACTCTATTGCTTCAGCACCTGCTTTCTGGACCTTGGGGCCTAGGAGTGCTAGTTCTTCAGGCTTATACCCTATGCTGACTATGAATGGTACTCCCTTCTGTTTCGCATACTCCTTGACGATAGGATATTCTCTCTCCAGATAATGTTCTGCAGGTATATCGCTCCATAGCTCAGCGTTCAGTAATGCGTAGATGAATCGATAGTTACCGCTATCAGCGTTGACTATTCTGATATCGCCCGGGCCATAGGTCTTCAGTATCTGTGCTCTAACAAGACCTCTATCAACAACACCCATGCTCGGCCGTGGCACGATTGCTGGTTTGACGCTAATAGTCTTGGCAACAACAGCGCCTACGCCGTTATCTATCAGTATCTTCATTGTCTCAGCGTCTCTGGATATAGGGCAGGCGGCGTTCATTAACGGGTTTTTCAGCTTTAACCCAGCTAATTCTACTTCCAGGCTTGCCATACATTATTCCCCCATGAGAATGAGCTGCACTATTAAATCATATTCGTGGTTTCTATATAAGCATCCCTATCAAACGATAACATATCTAAAGCTCTGACTACTTCTAAGAATAGCTTAGGAATTATCGTATGACTTTGGGAAATAGGCTAAGAGAAATGTTTTGTTTTTATAAAAAAGTGTTCCTTGTTTAGCCGCAGATCGGGTAGTCGTCAGGTACCTTAGCCCTGAAGTACTTGCCGGTCTCGGGGTCCTGGAACAGTCCTACCT
>JAADCY010000193.1 GCA_013154205.1 Thermoproteota archaeon
ATAAACGTGTAGAAACTATTATTGCCGGACTAGCGGGTGCTGTTTCAACTGTTCTTTATAGGATAGAGTCTGATCCTAGGTTTAAGGTGCTCAGACCATATAACGATCTAATATATGAAGCCATTGTTCGCGCGCAAGACAGGGGTGTCCAGCCTATTAGAAGCTTTGTCAAGAAGACAAGGCCCCCTCTATGGAGGATCGAGTACGAGGAGAAACACCCAGAGCCAGTGGAGGAGCCACATATCTTCGAGACTAGCCAGAGATCATCCGCCATGGAGAAAACCTCTATCCAGCCAGCGGAGTCTGAGCCTCGACAAGTAAGGACACAAAAGGCTTCAAAGGCAAAGCATGGCCGCCGCTGGGGCAGAATCGCCGCTACGATCATACTAGTGCTGGTAGCCGCGGTCGTACTCGGTAGATCATATTTCATCACCATGTTTGAGCCTTTCTTCGGAATCGGAACTACTAGTTCTACAGCTCCTACGGCTAGGGGTTATGGGAGAACCTATCCTACTGGGACACGATTATCGTTACCTGCAACCCCGTATACTTATGGTTTGTTCACAGCAGGTTCAAGTACAGCTAGGACTAGTAGTGCTGGGATCAGTATGAATAAGCTGTTGCTCAGCGATCTACACATATATGTAAATGATACATATATATGGTTCTGGATAGGAACACACCGAGAACCGCTCATAACGGTTGATGCTGAGGGGAAAGAGTTCGATATAGTCACCCATAGGCCTGGGCTGCCGGAAAACGTGGCTGCGGATCTTGTCGTCGCCGATAAAAATGGTTTCACGATATACTTTGACTTGGACAAGCTCTTTAGCTTGACTGGTTATGCTAGTACCTACAAGTTCATAGTTTATCCGGTAGATGTAATGGTCAAAGCGATAATCGATCCTTATAGTCATAAGGCTAGATTCATCAGTATAAGGCGTGTGGAAATAACCATTGAGAAACAAGGAATTCAGAACTCGATCTACGAGGTTCTCCTAGATAGCCTGGACAATAATACTTTTAATATATTGAGAAAAGCTGTATGGGATGATCACATCCCCAAGGATAAAACCTGGATTCTCTGGAGCCTAGTCAACTACACTATGCAACACTTCACCTATGATTACTCCAAAGCGAACATGACGAATTTCTACATTTATTATCCAGAGACAATGCTCAGACTAAAGAAAGGAATCTGCATAGACTACGCGGTTTTCTACGCTGTATCACTGCTTGCGGTAGGCTTCAGAAAAGCATACGTCTACTCAGTAGAGACTAGTAGCGGTGGACACGCCTTCGCGGCGGCAGAAATAAACGATACATATTATGTATTAGATCAGAGGCTCCCGGTTCCAGAGCTGAGCGATTATTACCAGTACTCCGAAATAGTATTGGGGACAAAAATAGATCCGAAAGGCTATGTCTATGAGGTAAAGATAACTAGCAATGGGCCTGAAATACTGTTCCACAGTGTTGATCTCTCTAGAATACCGGATGAATACCCTGCCGACAAGATAGATGGGAGACTAGTGTTTCAAGCACTAATAGATCTGGCCAAGCTTCTCCATACAAAAGCATCCCTGGCCGTCGAAGCAGGCTCTAATGTACTGGAATATGATAACTGGTTAACTCTACATCTCTACACTCCTGCCATGGTGAAAGAATGGGCATTATTTGTCGCCGAGAGGATAGCCGGGGATCTCATCAGGTCTGGCGTCCATCCAGAATACGTAGCGGTAAGACAGATTGGGCCAGTATCTCTGGCTGTTTATTACAAGTAGCTATAGCCCTAGCGACGTTGCATCGACTACTTTGTCACGATACTTCACCGCTCTATTTCGGCGAGCAAATATAAGATAGTCAACAGTGTATTCGTCAAGCTTTTTGATCTTATCTTTCTTCCTCTGAAGACTAGATATTATTTCCTCGGCATAATGATCATCGATTATGCTCCATTTTACCTCGATCATGCAAGCTCTCCTAGCCCTAGGATCAATGATTATTAGATCAACATCTATGTCTCTGTATAGGTATTTCCCCATAATAGCTGGCCTGGGAACTAGTTTTCTCTTATACATTAACGGTACTAGATCCCATGCAACTTGTTCAAATGCCAACCCCATGTATTCTTTGAGAAGTCTTTCTGCTTCGCTCCAAACTTCATCCTCAAGCTCTAATTCGATTAGCTCTTTCATTTTTTCCACAAGATAGTAGTAGAAGCGGAGGAAGTAATCGCTGACGACATAATAGCCCTTCTTACCCCATAAGGGAACTATGCGCTTAATAAAGCCGATTCTCTCGAGCTTCTCTAGGTAAACAGGTAGATGAGTCTTAGGGATACCAGTATACTCGCTGATCTTTCCTAGTCTATTATATCCATTACTTATTGCTTTCAGTATCCGTGAATATACAGAGGGGTTCCTGAATTCTTCGTGGAGGAGAAAGTCCGGCTCGACATAGAGGACTCCATGTTTACTAAAAACGGTTTTCTTGAGGGCTACGCTTAGTCCATTATATTGTGCTAGTAGCTCGAGATAATATGGTACACCGCCTACTACAGAATAGGCCATGACTCGTTCGTCAGTACTATAATGTGGTAGGAATCCTTTGATATGCCACGGCTTGAAGCTCGAGAGTTTTATGTTTTTCGTTCTTCTACCATAAAGTGGGCTTCCTCCGCCGATGACTTCTCTCTCAATAACTCCTATAAGACTACCCGAAATGATCAGGAGAATCTTGGTCTTAGGGAGAATATTATCGATAAAGTATTGTAGCTCGGATAAAACTTGGGAAGATGTTCTCACCCAGTACGTGAACTCGTCGATTACTACCAGGTTGCAGCCAGCCTTGGCCAGATCATGGAGAAGAGCATCCAGAGAAGAGTATTCTTTACCTCGGCAGAAACCAGGATATAGTTTTTCGATGGAACTACATAGGCCGTTCAGGTTATCCTTATGGCTTGTGAGACGTGCCAAATAGTATACTCCATTATGTTTTTTAAGAAATTCCTGGAGAAGACGTGTTTTACCGATACGTCTCCTGCCGTAAAGCACCAGAAAACCAGGCCTATTCTTATAGGCTTCGCTGAGAACTTCAAGTTCTTCTTCGCGATCAACAAAGGTTGTTTTTCTGGACAAATAGTAACACCTAAAATATTATAATTTATGTGTTACTAATATCTCTACCTATATTAGCATAATAGATCGTGGAAAGATCAATTTATCATTGAGGACGGCCTAACTATACTATGGTGATAATAATGTCCATTCCTTCACTTGCAGAACTCATATCCTTGAAGGGGAAACGATCACTAATCACGGGGGCAGCCGCTGGGATCGGCAGGGCTATCGCGCTACGATTCGCCGAGGCAGACTCGGATCTTGTCCTCGTCGACATAAACATGGAGGGGTTAAAACAGGTTAAGCAAGAGATAAGGGAGAAGTATGGTGTCGACACAGAGATCTATAGGGTCGACCTAGCGGTTAAGAAAGAAATAGATAATCTATGGAGACAGCTCGAAGGCAGAGAACCCGATATACTCGTCAACAACGCGGGAATATACTTGTTCAGAGACTTCCTCGAAGTAGACGAGGATCTCCTTGAGAAAACACTCGCGATAAACCTTAAGGCTGTGTTCTGGATGTGCCAGCACATGATCAGGAGGAGGATCGATAAGGGAGGAGTCATAATCAACGTTGGAAGCATAGAGGCCGTACTACCCTTCGCGAAAGGCCTAGTCCACTACGATGCCAGCAAAGCAGGAGTCATGGCGTTAACACGTGCACTGGCAAGAGAATACGGTAGGAAAGGATTCCGGATAAACGCTGTTGTACCCGGAGGAATAATCACGCCGGGAACCGAGAAGCTCAAACGAGAAGCGATCCTCAAGCTCAAGATCGATATCATAAAGACGGGTATGAACTTTATGCAGCGCCTACCACTAGGCAGAATGGGAGATCCCGACGAGGTGGCCCGGATAGTCCTAGTCTTAGCATCGGATCTCGCATCCTACGTGCACGGAGCACTAATACCTGTTGATGGAGGATTCCTATCGGCCTAGCCATACATGGGAACAAGAAGTATTTTATAGTCGTCTTGTTTTCCGGTTTTCCATTGAATCCACTAATTCATTGAAGAACTGTTTATATCTTACAGCATCGATTTATATTGATGGGATAACGCCTTGGCCTCACATAGACTAGAGGCATCACGGTTCATCAGCAGCGTCGCTGGTACGATAATCATACTGATAATACTATCGTCATTCGTAGCCCTAGCATACCTAGCCCAATGGCGCGATAACACAACCCTGACGATCAGTATCGATGAGAAGAACATTAAGCTATACGTACATGGGAAACCATTACCTCTGACCAGGATTAATACGAGCTATGCAGTCCTAGCAGAAGCAATAGGCGTAGCTCCAACAGGATACATGCTTAGAAAATCCATGATACTGCCCAAAGGATTCAACCACTACGATATGGAGGTCGATCTCACAGGCCTAATCCATGCCTGGAAAGAATACTATACCACCTATCCTCCCGAAGAATTCATAGTGGCTAATGAGAGCGTTCCTCTCCCCAACATACATGTGATAGTAGCCGTGTGCATGGATAACGGGACGATCTACATCGGCGGATACGGCATCGACATATATGATATCCTCGTAGGAATTATAGGCGATCCGTATAAAGCCTATAAAATAGTCGAAGAACACCCATTACGCCTACTCGAAATGATGAGCCATAGGATCGGGTTGAACCTGAACATAACGCTAGAACGATACGGTATCGACAAAGCAATCCACGATGCCCTAAATCTCCTGGGATATAGTCCTATCAGCGAATCAATACAAGGCGCGAAAAAGATCGAGCCAGGAGTCTACGCTAAACCATACCTGCCCGGACTCTACAGATCAAGAAACAACCCGCCCAGCCAATGGTTCTATAGATTAAGAACACCCGACGGAGAATCGACGCCGCCCAACCTAATTAGACGTGTATGGAGAGAATTCACATCACTGTTCTCGCAGGAATACTTCTTCAATAAGAAGCTCTGGAGTCTAGGCCAAGCAATAAGGTATGTCCTGGGAGGAATAAATGATCTCCAGCTCGGCGAACAACCATTAATGATCACAACAATGACAGACCTCTTACACAGGATCGAGCCGGAGACCGCTGATTACCTATGGTGGTCCAACCCGATCAACAAGACCATCTTGACACCATTCATAGCCGTGAAGGGATGGTTTAACGAAAACACGAGCATAGGCCCCTTGACCGATTATCCATTCACCCTACTCGGCTTTCCTCCATACAATATGTGGACGGGAATAGATCTCATGGGACTAGCACTTTACGGCTCGGAACTAATATCTCCTCATATGCGGCACATCGCATTCTGCGTGAGTAAAGGCGATGACTTCGAGGCATTACTAGTACCTATTCATCTAGCTTCTCAGGCTAGGGGAGACTGGTTGATGCATCCGGATGATCTAGTAGTAGTGTTGCCTGATATAAGATCGATCAATGGCTACTGGGCTATAAAACCAGTCCTCCTCATAGTACCGTATATTACGCTTGTTCTCCCCGACTATAACCATATGATTATTGTAAATGATCCCAAGTATTACGGGGTGATCAGACAAAATACTATGCTTATCAGCGAGAACCTGACGATATGTAATATGATAGTCAATAATAGTTTTCTAGACCCAGTCATGAAGATCGAGCTTTGGAGCAACAACCCGTATCTCCAAGACTACTCGGCATCACTAACACCCATGCCCCCTAACCTGCTATGCGGAAATATCTATTGGCTAGGGCTAACCAGTAAGGAGTACAAGGATCTCCCGGGACTGGTTAGGACTGGAAGAAATAATGGAGGACTAGAAAGATACGCTGCCCTCACAGTTCTTCTCAGCAGTGAAGCGCTACACATAACGTATTACTCGGCGTATGCTCCCTCGATAATAGCAGAACTATCGGGTTTCAGCATGATCCCTAAGAATATGCATGTAGAGCTCCGCGTCACGGTGAACATGAATACATTGAAGTATACGGACGGACTATACGGTTATCACCCATTAGAAGGACTAGTGACCATTAACGCCACACAGCTCAATATGACGAACACTTAAACATCTCAAGCAAAATCGATACAAGACAAGAGACAGGTTTAAGTTTCCCCTCACACAAAGGTATTACTTGGTGGAAGAATTGAAGCCTTATTCTTCCCTTGAGGAAATACATAGAATAGTTAGGAGACACCTTGAACGTGCTTACGGTACAGGCTTCAAGAAACACCGAATCCATAACGCGGAGAAAATAGGCCGACACACAGTAATCAGGGTGAAGACACATCTAAGGAGAGACGGCCGAGAACACTTGGTCGAGATCTGGCTTAACGAGCACGGAGACCTAATAACAATAGTTGAGAGAGACTAGCCGGCCGAGAATTTTTCCGAGTTTATCTCCCTAGTTTTGCCCTTGAGGAAACCCTGTAAAGCATTATTGCTGTATTGCTGTCGGCTTTCCGGCTCTTTTTCCCATGATCTAATCCTTCTTTTTTGATAAATTGATAGATTCTAGGACTCGTTGTTCTGTGGTACCGTTAAGTAATAATACCTCGGAGTCCGAGGTATTCCTTGGTAGACGGAAATGAATGAACATGTAGAAAATCTATCGTTGAAACAACTAATCATCTACTTAATAATAGCGTTCACTCTCTCATACCTTCTCGATATCCCCATCATAACAGGTGCTCTACCAAAGACATACTTCGGGATAATAGCATCGATAAGGATGTGGATGCCATTCCTAGCAACGATCATAGCACTAAAAGCCGGGGGAGCTAGAATCATAGACGGCCTAAAGATGATCGGGTGGAGGCTCGGCAAAATAAAATACATAGCACTAGGACTGGCAATCCCATACATCCTCTACGGTCTCGGAGTACTCATACTATACATGATGGGACACCCGCCTGTAAACCCGTTACTAGTAGCGATCAAGCTCCAGGGACTACATTCAGCCACCGCTGCACTAATACGTAGTGCGCCAAACTATTATCTCGCGCTCCAACTAGTATCAGCGGCAATAGCAGGGCTAACAATAAACGCGTTCCTAGCGCTCGGCGAAGAGACTGGCTGGAGAGGCCTAATGTACAAGGCATTAACCCCGAGAATAGGACTAGTAATGGCATCAATAACGACAGGGATCATATGGGGGCTCTGGCATGCAGACCTAATAATCTATCTAGGATATAGTCTTCCACACCACCGAGACCTAATAGGTATTGCAGTATACGTTGCGTTCACAGCATCAGCCTCCTTCATACTATACCTCCTAAGACACTACTCCTCATCAATAATACCGCCAGCAATAATGCATGGAACACTGAACGCTCTCGGCTCGCTAATGATGTTCACCTATCCAGAACTAGACGAAATATACACGTTACCGGTAGGCCTAGTATCAATAGCATCACTAATAATAATCGGGACGATCCTCTACGCGATACTCGTACGGAGAGGGAAGGAATCCGGGGAACGCTATGTAGCCATGTAGGAATGATAATAAGAGTAGGACTATCCAGGTGCACCAGGGATAAACAACTTTAGCACCCATACCATAGAGAATTATGTAGGGAAGGAAGGACACGCTATCCAAAGGTGTATGGACTTGATCCTCACTCCTCGTAGCCTTGGCTTCTGGAACACTATTTCCCGGAAAGTATTCAGAGCAGAGTACAAGAGACCGGATGACCGGGACGTGAAAAACCGTATAGCGGAGACGTTTAACGAGCGGGAGACAGCGGCATACATACACATACCATATTGCACAGGGACATGCTGGTTCTGCCCCTATGCCCGGCAACCCATACCGCGCAGTAGAGTAGAGGATATTATCGGTAGGTACGTCAAGTACTTGAAGAAAGAGATCAAGCTCTACGGCGAGCTGCTAAACGATAAAAACATAAAGATAATAGACACACACGCAGGCGGAGGCACGCCCAGCCTCGTCCCAGCCAAGTACTGGAGAGAAATAATCGAGGAACTAACATCATCTTTCGACGCAGAGCCAATAATAGCTATCGAGGCTAACCCGGAAGACCTTAAGGATGAGGAAACAGCCTATAGCCTCGTCGACGCGGGGATCAAGGAGTTCAGCCTAGGCTTCCAGTCATTCCACCCAGAACTACTGGGGAGACTGGGCAGGAGACACAGTGTCGAAGACTCGATCAAAGCCTATGAGAACCTCAGGAGCGCGGGAGCCAAGTACATCAATATAGACCTAATGTACATGATACCCGGGCAGAGCCTGGAGCAATGGATAGATGATCTGGAGAAAGCAGCTGATCTAGGGCCTGACGAGATAACTGCTTACCCGACACTAGTCCTTGAGAACAGCATAGGTTACAAGATGATAAGAGAAGGAAGACTCCCCGAACAGCCAGGTATGAATATGTTTAAACAAATGATGTACGCTGCCGAAGACCTGTTGCCACAGAGAGGATACATAGGCCTAGAGATCTACGGGTACAGCAAGCATCCAGACTGGAAATACGTCACCGTAAACTACGAGATGGAAGGGCCGCTCCTAGGGTTTGGGGCGGGAGCAATGGGTTTCACGGGCTCCTACGAGTATCAGAACACATGCTATCCGGAAACCTATGCAGAACTATTATCCAATGACAAATTACCAGTAGCCTTCGCGAGACCAGTATCCCTGGAGGAGAGAGCTATAAGGTATACGACATGCAGATTGTTCATCTGCCGTAGACTAGATAAGAAGATGTTCGAGAAGAAATTCGGCCGGGGATTCGACGACCTAGTGGGTAGGACTGGCTTCAAATGGTTCCTCAAAACACTCAGGTTAACAGGCGATATAAAGGAGGAGGGAGACCAGTTATTACTGACTCGTAAAGGATTGTTCACGGCTCATAAGATTACATGGGCATTCGTGATGAATGTACCGTGTAGAATGGTGGAGGAATGCCTTAAGGAGCCGCTGCCCAGTAGTGTCGTTATTCCTTGATCAGGTATTCTTGGATCATCCTATGTATTTCTTTGAGTCTCTCGACAATGCCTTGTGTATTGATTCCTGCTTCTTGTAGTGATGGTATTGCGTGTAGGATCATCCTTGTCCCCGAGACTATCTTGTCGAGGAATGCTTCGCAGATGCCTGCGAATTCCTCATAGCCTTTCCTGGTGGCGCTGTAGTAATATAGTGTTCTGCCCCCGCTTCTCTCCTCGTTCTTGACTACTAGTCCTTCTTCTACCAGGCTGTTGAGTATACGGTATATTGTCCCTATGCTTGGCCTTCCGAATTTCTCTATGAGCCTCCTGTTCTTTAGTATCTCCTTGTATATTCCGTACCCGTGTATTCTCTT
The DNA here is from genome assembly GCA_013154205.1 of Thermoproteota archaeon. Classification (GTDB taxonomy): domain Archaea; phylum Thermoproteota; class Thermoprotei_A; order Sulfolobales; family Desulfurococcaceae; genus JAADCY01. The sequence goes on from JAADCY010000193.1 coordinate 9,400, forward strand.
GTTAATTATGATTATTCCTAGGATATGTACTCGGAGGGCGCTCCGGTACGCTCTTCTCGGCGGCGGGTTATTCTTTTTTCTCGGCATAGTGTTCACTGGGTAAGGTATTTATTCTGGCCTTAAATATATTTTATCCGAATATATTCCGGTGGAATATATTGTTCGGTAGAAAAACGACGAAAGACCTGATGAAGCTGCGGAACCGGATATTGACAGGCAGTATTCTCAGCACACTATTCTGGCTAGCCTGGCCAATGATAGTTGCTAACCTCGTGAACACCTCATATAATATTGTCGACGCCTACTGGCTCGGTAAGCTCGGCCGACAAGCTTTCGGAGCACCCACAGTCTCCTTCCCATTGATCATGCTCTTCTACAGTATAGGCATGGGCTTCGCAATGGCTGGTATATCGCTTATATCACAATATATCGGGGCGGGAGATTTTAAATCAGCCAACCGATCAGCCGGTAATCTTCTCGCATTCATGCTCTCAATGTCAGCGGTTCTCAGTACTCTCGGCATACTGTTCTCCCCCTACTTCCTACAATTAATGCATGTTCCTCCAGACATCTATCCCTACGCTGTCTCATACCTTAAAGTCATATTCGCCGGAATACCGATAAGCTTCATAGGCTTCGCCTTCAACACCATCGCTAATAGCCTCGGGGACACCCGTACACCAACAGTACTAAACATCATAGCATCAATAACCAATATGGTGCTAGACCCGTTCTTCATATTCGGCTGGCTAGGCCTCCCAATGCTCGGAGTCGTCGGAGCAGCCATAGCAACTATTCTCTCCCGCTCAATAGTCTCCATCGCAGGGCTAAGATACCTGACCACAGGCTACCACGGCCTCAAGATAACATGGAGTGATCTAAGGATCGAGAAGTGGTGGCTCAAGAAAGTCATAAGCATAGGTACCCCGATGGCCATACAGAGATCATCGAACTCTCTGGGATTCACAATTATGATGAGCCTAGTATCGATGTATGGCTCAGCAGTAGTAGCCGCCTACGGAGTAGCCACGAGAGTCATAAACATAATGAGCGGCTTCACATGGGGATTAAATAGAGCTACATCAGTGATGGTGGGACAGAACATTGGTGCAGAACAATATGAGCGGGCCAAGAAAATAGCTGCGACCACAATGACAATAATATTCATTATTCTGAGCGCTGGCTCAGCACTGATCTACTTGTTCAGAGAGCCTCTCGTCGCATTCTTCATATCCGACCCCAAAGTAATAGCTGTAGGTAGCAGGATGATAGGGATATTCATATGGAGCCTGCCCTTCTTCGGCTTATTCGCGATAGGAGGAGCAATAGCGAGCGGATCAGGCCACACCAAGTTCTTCGCAACACTATCAATAATTAGGCTATGGGCCCTAAGGATAGGGCTCTCATACCTATTAGCACTATGGCTTGCAATGGGCTCCGACGGCATATGGATCGCTATGACGATAAGCAATGTTGTAGTGGGAATAATCACGGTATTATGGGTGTTGTCGGGCAGATGGGCTAAAAGAGTGATCGAGCTAAGAAATATTCCTCTCCAGCCCGAATAGCCGGGGTATCTCGTTAACATCTATCTTCTTGTACCTCTCCAAGCTACCCACATCGTACCATGGGCCGCGGTAAATATAGGCTTTAACCCTCAAGCCCTTTCTTATCATATATGGTATCAGTTCTCCCATGATATCGAATCTTGTGCCGAGCTTGGCCTCGGCCTCACCTAGTACATGTGTCTTGAGGCTTAGAATACCGATCGTGGCATGAATGTCTAGCTCCGGCTTCTCCCTCATCTCCACAACGTTTCCATCATCGTCCATCCTCGCAATACCGACTGGTACCTTATACCTATCCGTTATGACGAGAACAGCGTCGGCCCCTGTCTCTTCATGGTATCGGAGGATATCTCTTACGGGGACAGGTGCCAGTATGTCTCCATACCAGATGAAAGCCGTCTCGCCGAGGAGTCCTTCGCGGTAGGCCTTGAGGAGAGCTCCCCCTGTATTAGTGTATTTCTCATCGTCGATACAGTACTTTATACTGGCACCATATCTTGACCCGTCGCCGAAGTAATTGGCGATGTATCTCCACTTATAGTTCACCAGCAATACGATATCGTGTATGCCGTGCTTAACCATCCACTCCACAATGTATTCCAGCACGGGTTTCTCCGGCCAGCCAATAGGGATCATGGGCTTAGGGACGATCTCGGTGTAGGGCCTGAATCTCTTCCCCTCTCCGCCGGCGAGGATAACGCCTGTGACACCCAACAGCTATGCACCCTTGAGAAACATTATCTGTTATTCAATTTATAATTGGGGGCACATATTAAGCCGTACCTGATCGCTAAGGATTATTCTTCTTGAACTTCTCCCGGTGCTCTTCTCTGAAAACCCATTTGAGCCCATAGCGTTTCTTGAAGAAGAGCTTCAAAGTATTCTTGAGCAGCGTTAGCATAGGATGCTTTAATTCCTCCTCTGATCTATGGAGAGCGCCTGTGGGGCAGGCCTGGATGCAGAGATAGCATCGGCGACACTTCTCTGGATGTATCATTACAGGCCTATACCTCTTCTTGGGCTTAGCGCCGAACATAGGTGTAATCATGGGGACTACATCCCAGATCTCGCGGCCGTAGGGGCAGACACTAATACATTCTTCTCCCCCGCCACATATCGGGTAATAGATTGCTAGGGGAGCGTTCTTCTTCATGTACTCGTAATAGTAGCGCCAATCCTTTACAGGCTCTGCCATCCCTCATCATTTCCCCGGCTCTCGTTTCAGCAACTGCTTCATATTGATAGCCTGTTATAATTGTATCGGGACCCGATATAGGATCAAGAGAGATAAAAACAGGGGAGAAGAAAGGTTAGAACTCTTTATCAAATCGACGAGGCGGGTAGACTAGTTATCGGTGGCTCTTCTTCTCGAGAAGCTTGGACACGGCCTCCCTGAACCTCTTACCTCCCTCCGATACTGCTTCTCTGCTTGTAGCGAAGCTGAACCGTATGAAGTCTTTGCCTGCCTTGTCCGGGAATACTCCTCCGGGCAGTATTATCAAGTAGTACTTGTCTATTATGTAATCAACGATCTCTTCGGTCGTGAGTCCTGTTTCTTCCTCGACCTTCTTGACGTAGGGGAATAGATAGTACGCTCCCTTGCTCAGATGTACTTCTACGCCGGGGGTCTTGCTGAGTTCTTCGTAGAGTATTCTCCTCATCTCGCCATAGCGCTTAGAGAGTTTCTTGACCCATTCCCATACCTCGGGGTCTCGTAGAGCACGTATCGCTGCTTTCTGCGCGAAGCTAACAGGGCATCCCCATACGCTAACAGCGATCTTGCTGAGTAGCCTCGCCACATCTTTCCTAACCACTACGTATCCAAGTCTCCAGCCTGTCATGCTGAATGTTTTGCTGAAACCATTAGTGTATACCAGCCATTCCCTCCAGTCAGGCAGGCTTATGAGGCTCTTAAACTCGGCTCCGTCATAGATGAAGTTATCATATATCTCGTCGGCGAGTATCATCACGTTGTGACGCCTAGCGATCTCTACGAGCTCCTCTAGCTCTTTAGGGCTGAATAACGCGCCCGTAGGGTTCTGGGGATTATTGACAACGATAAACTTCGTCCGGGGAGTTATGGCTTCCTCGATCTTCTCAAGGTCTAAGCCGAAGCCCTTGGAGGGGCCGCGCCACTCGAGAGGTATATAGACTGGTTTTCCACCGAGTATCTTAGCTCCCTCGGGATAAGCGGGGTAGCTGGGCTCCGGAACAATTATCTCGTCGCCGCTGTCAAGGTATGCTGATAATGCGAGGAATATGGCTCCCTTAGTACCAGGTGTTACCACTACTTCTTCCCAGTCAACATCAGCCCCGTATCTCTCGTTGAGATACTCGGCAATAGCTTTCCTTATCTCCGGGATGCCGGGTGTCTCCGTGTATCCTGTGAATTTCTCCTCGGTAAGAGCCTTAACGGCTTCCTCGATAACAGGATCAGGTGTGGGGACGTCGGGCTGCCCGATGCTAAGGTTAACCACTGGCTTACCCTTCTCGCGTAGCTCCCTAGCTCTCGATAGGAAGGCGAAGCCTCCTTCTCCCCTTAGATGCTCGGTTATACCCCTTAGTCTGAGTGTAGGCTCCAAATATGATCACCGGTAATGTCTGCTCTACTCTAGAATCTATATCCTATGTAATATAAAGATAGAATCAATGATGCTGTCTAGTAATT
>JAADCY010000107.1 GCA_013154205.1 Thermoproteota archaeon
AAGAAGGCCCAAGCAAAGGACACGTAGTAAGACTACACGAAATGCTACCAGAATACTACAAGCTACGCGGATGGATCAAAGGAAGACCAACCCGCGCCAAACTAGAAGAACTAGGACTAAAATGGCTAGCAGACAGACTAGAAGAAGAAGGCCTACTACCAGGCTAATTCTTACATTACTAATAGGAACAATATCTACTAGGAAAACAATGGTTTTTTCACCATATATTATTCAACAAATATCTATCCATATATTTTAAGAAATGAAGCATCAAATAAGTAATGCTTCATCATCTTTTCTCACGATCTTCCCTTAAATGCGATACTATTCTATCAATATTAATGAGTTCAAGAACGTCACTTAGCTTATCAAGCTTCTTTTTATCTCCTCAATGCACTTCTTTTTAACTTTACGCTCAAGTACTTCTCGGAGAACCGCTGATATGTTTATTCCTAGCCGTTCAGCCTCTACTTTTGAGCTCTTCTTTAACTTTTGTTAAAACAATAACATACTTATCCATTATACCTACCAAGATATTACTACTTTAAAGGTAGTAATTCATTATTACCGTATCGAATAATCACTCGAAAGATTATTGTAACCCAGATAGAATGATAATAATGCCGATCAAATATTGTTTTAAGAGGGGTAATTATGCCTGAGATGTATGCTGATTGGGTTTCTCAGAAAGAGGTTCTGCTTCCGGGGGATATTGTTATTGGTGGTTTGCCTGGTTTAAAGCCATTGTTAATGGTTGGTAGTGTATTCTATATGGGTGACAAGTGCCTCGACAGAGAAGGTATTGATAGGAGTTGCGTCGAGGAGAAATACTCTCGTGCTGTTGAGGCTGCTGATAAGCATGGGTTGAAGCTGGGTGTTGATCTTATTGTCCCGGATAAGTCATTGGCTGAGCAGATAGTCGATACGATAGACTTGTTCAGCCCGCCAGTCTTCTTGGATGTACCCGATGAAGACGCTAGAACTCTGGTCTACAGGATGGTTAGAGAGAAAGGATTGGGGGATATGATTGTTGCTAACGGGATAGATCCCTACACAGGCGAGGATCTCTTGAAGCTGATGAGGGATGCAGGCATTGATTCGGCGGTACTGCTCCTCTTCGATCCGAAAAACCCTACTGGTAGCTTGAGACCACATGATAGGCTGGGTCTTCTCGAGGAGAAACTGCTTCCTCTAGCCTTGAAGCATGGGTTCAAGAACCTACTGGTTGACGCGATAGTTCTTGACCCGGCAAGCATAGCTTTGAGCGGCGAGACAATTTATCTCGTGAAGAAAAAACATGGACTCCCAAGCGGCTGTGCACCAGCCAACAGTATAGGGGTCATATCCAGGAAGAAGCATGGACCCCAAACCTACTATAGCGTTAACGCTGCAGTAATAGCTTATCTGCGAACAATGGGTGCTGACTACATAATGTATGGGCCGATAAAAAGACTTGAAACACTAGCAGAAGCAGCCGCCACAATAGACTCCCTGCTAGCCTACAACCATTTACAAGAAGGCAAGAGAATCCCCCGTGGCCACCCGCTGAGAAAGTATTGGAAAAATATACAAAGATTCTTCACATCACAATAACAAAATAATATGAATACATTAGTATCTCAATTATCATTAGTTTATCATGTCTATGGAAAACAGAGGAGGGTAGTTATGGGTTCTTGGCTCTACTACGCGTTGCTCGGGGCAATATGTGCTGCTCTGGCAACTATTTTCGCCAAGATCGGGTTGAAGGGTATAGATTCGCTGACCGTCACCGGTGTTAGGAGTGCTGTTATGACTGGTTTGATAGTATTGTTTCTTCTAGCATTGTTCTTGTCGGGTTCTTGGAGGCCACAGGTGATCACCGGGAAAGCATGGATATACGTTGTTCTCAGTGCGGCGGCTGGTGCTGCTTCGTGGATATTCTTCTTTAAGGCTTTGAGGCTTGGCGAGGCATCTAAGGTGGCGTTCATAGATAGGAGTAGCGTGTTATTCGTACTAGTACTGAGCATATTGTTGCTGGGTGAGAAACCGGTTCCGCTGAAAATTATCGGTGGGCTTCTAATATTTGTCGGACTTGTGCTGATCAGTATTTCTTAGGGCTGTCAAAACTATTATGGAATTGATATTTTTGATTACAATCTCTCCTTTTATTATGCCTTGACCATTACCGTCATCGATAATTCGTCGTCGAGCTGTCTCAAGAAGTCCCAGATCTTATGGACAGGTATTCTTGCACCAGCGGCCTCTGGATGGCCTCCTCCAGTTCCCCCTAGTCTTGGCGATATTCTGCGTAGTAATCGATTGAGATCTATTCCTTTCGCCGCCCTAATGCTGATATTGTAGGTGCTTTTATGTCTCTGTATAGCAACTCCTACGGGCTTCCTACTATACGTTCGTGCATAGATAGCGGCCTTACCCAGGCTTCCAGGCGGGTCTATAACGTACCCAAGGTTTTTCATTGTCTTGATATTCTTGGAAACCCATTGTCTTAATTCTTCGTCGTTGACGCTCTCGATCAATGCTCTAACGAGTAATTCACTTAGCCCGCTAGGCAGTTTGTTCTGGGATAAGTGGTAGACTATGTGTCGTTTAAAATCATACATGCGTCGACTACCCTCAAGGCCTTGTGTTAGTACCCCCGCTTCGAAGTAAATTGTTCGTTTATCCCAGTCTTTGAGAGTGTTTATCACCCACGGAGTAGTATCCAGGTAGTCACCGATCGCCCCGTACAGGGCCACCCTGCTGTACTCCCATCCAAGCTGCTCTCTGAAGAACTTGTATGTTAACTCGCTCGCCGAAGCACTTAGATCATGAACTATAATCCCTCTTAGATCACCTGGTTTTAGGCCGAGGGGCTCGGGATGGTGATCAATATAGATCAGCTCACCCCTCGAACTATACTCTCTGAATAAGGCCTCTATTTCGCCCAGATGAGCTTCACTCAAAGCTATATCAGCTATGAATACTGTGTCGCCTGGATCGGCGAACTCCGCTAGATCACTCGCTAGTCCGGCTGGATGGGTGAAGACTATCCTGATATCATCGTATCTTTTATTCCTGAATACTTGAAGGGCTAATGAACCACTTACAACACCGTCACTATCTCCGTGGACGAAGAGAACAGCGCGGGGCAATATGTGATGCCTCCTGATTGTGTCCAATTATATCTTCTATTATTGAGGATAAAAAAGAGGAGTTCATTTTTCTGTATCACTTATTGTAGATGTTCTCATTAGCGTGTTTTTCACCAGTACTATACTCGATCTCTTCCTTGATGAGTTTCTCAGCTATTCGGCGTAGTTCTTCCGGCGTATCTTCAGCTAGGCAGTGTTTCTTCATCAAGACTGTTAGATCAGCTTCTCGTTCAGGCCTACTGAACTTTATGATGAGAACAATGATCACGAATATCATGTAGAATACTGCGACGGCTAATGCATCTTTGAATAGTACTATGAAGTAGACGAGGATGAAGAAGAGGATTGTTGCTAGTACTGCGTTGAGCGTTGAGTGGAGTCTCCCTATTCTTCTCTTCTGATTGATATCCATGATTAGCTCTAGGCATTTTTCCTCGTTGGAGGAGGACATATATACACCTTTTCTAAATTGTGTTTAATAATATATAAATAATTATTGATTTAAGAGATTGTACATCTCTATCTGTTCTTCCTCCTCTTTTTATCAATATAGATGATAATGATTATGCCTCCGATAACGCCTAAGAGTATCAGCAAGGGTGTAAGATCGTGTTTGTACCAATTAGCAATAGTTGGTTTTGGTAACCTTGGTTTGGTAGATAATGGTATATTTATAGTGATGTTCTCGCCACCACTTCTCCTGCTCATCGGTGACATAGTTGTCGACATACCTGCTGGACTCGGTGGTATCGGGGTAGGCTTAGGCTTGGTCGCTATCTGTGGCAGAACCCTTCTATTGTTAAGTATCATATGTATAACTACGGCATCGAGCGGGGTAGGATAAGGCTTGACCGTGATGCTTTTCACTGTCATATTGATCAGTCTACCATCAGGTAGGATGTAGAGGCTGCCGTTCTGCGTCGATATAAGGTTGAAAGCCAGTGATAAGTTCGACCACATTTTATACATTGATAATTGATTATCGATTATCTCTGATATATTGAATACTGGTTCGCCAAGGGCTTCGTGAAGTATTTTCTCAGCTCCACCCAGATTTCCGGCTGCGAGATCATTTTCGATGATGCCTAGTTTTGAAAATAATTTTTTGATACTCTCGTAACTGTACCCGTCTGCTGTTAGGATCGTGTAGATAACTGAATTCCAGTGATCAAGTGTTAAATTATTAGATGTTGTATCAAAATATAGGTCAAAGTATTCGTTATTGCAGTGTATTTCTAGGCTTAGATCATGGCGATTATAGATCGCGTTATCGATAATATTCATAATGTAGGTTGCGTAATCCCCAGTGTCGTTTTCTATGAGAACACAAAGTTCGCTAAATATCTGGAGATCGAGTCCTACACTATTGATTGTCTTGTTCGGGTAACTATAGATTATATTGTATGTTAGGTCGCAACCAAAGCTTTGTAGCTTGGTTGTGTTTTCTTGGAGTAGTCCTTCAATCGTCCCGTTTAGATAAAAAGTCGCATTTATGGCTGAACTTATAATTGTTCTAGGCCTGTCTACAGCTCTTATAAGATCTTGCTTCGACACCTGTTTCCTTAGGGGTGATGCTATAAATGTATTGATTACGTATGTTAGGAACTTCAATAGACAATTATTATTTGATGATAATTCTGCCGAGATAATTGTTGAAGAATTCTCGGTATTTCTTATGATTATCTCGGCGTTACCTATCTGTTTCAATGTATTATTGTTCAAGTACTGTATGTAGATTTCAAAATACATCATTGTCTGGTTACTGATCGTCTTCGTTGTTACTTTGGCTACAACATAGTAGTCGGGATTAATAAGGTTCTTTCTAAAATACATGTTACCGAACATTACGGTGTTTATGTAGCCTGGCGAGTAATTTATGTAGATGTTCATTGCACTGTATGGTTGTGCTTGTAAGTGTTTCACCCACGTGATAAAGAATGCTCGATCTACCGCGCCGATATATAGTGTTGAGGTAACTATATTTCCCGTGTTCTCACCATTGTTTGCTGTAATAACGGGTACTTGGATCGATGCTGATAGGAATAGTATTAATAATAGAACTGCTAGTGTGCCACGCACCGTTTCTTCCCTAGGCAGTATTTTTACGGCGTGATAATTTATTCCTGGAAAACCTCATATATATTATTTTTTATTTATTACCGACAAGATATAACATGCAGAAACCATAGGTAAAAACCATAGTGGGTGCCACGATATGTATAGAGAACAACTGTTATCCCTCGCACTATTGGCACTGCTTATTTGTTCAGCACTAATAGTATTTGCTGAGAACAGCTATAGTGTCGAGTACAATGTCTCTATAATTAATAATATCATGGGATCAAGTGTTCTCAACGTAAACATGACTGCTAAAATAACGTATGGCTTAAAATTATCGATCACTCTTTCCGAGCACGGTGCTCTAAGCATATGTTATAGGGTTCTAGGAATCAATACGACCAAGCTCAATGTAACGGGTACAAAATGCATAGCCATGAGCCTAGAGGATTTCCTTAACCGTATGCTGAACGGATGGGTATTCCCATCGCCTGGCTCCAGCCTTAAAGTTGTGGGGACAAGCATTGTGACGGGAAAAACGGTTTTCCTAGGCTATACGAGCTATAAGGGATACCCAGTCTACAAGCTTAGAGTGGAGCTCCCCATCAAACTTCCAGGTATGGGCTCTGGTAACAACTTGGTGAACGCTACCCTCTACTGCTACACTGGTTTCGGACTACCGCTTCTCGTCAAGGCTAGGACAGGTCTTGTTGTCTCTGCAGCCACGCTCGACGCTGAGCTCAAATCATCTGATCTACCAGTCAATACAGCTTCAGCGTACACAGTGACCGAAAAATACGTTTTCCTACTAGGAGGCATGCCCGGGGCACACCTAGTGCTTAGAGGCGCTAAAGGCGGAGACAAGATATCAGTAGCTAATACCGGCAGTAATATCGGCTACATCATAGTGATCCATAAGAGCGATGGCAGGGCTTTTGCCCGCGAGGTTGATCCAGGCACCAATATTACAGCCGGACTACCGGAGCCTTTGAGCCAAGAAGTGAGCTTAACAGCTACTACAAGCCATGCAACTGGCTCCGAGTGGAACCCATATTATCTAGTAGGCCTAGCCGTCGCGGCCGCACTAGGTGTAACAATATACTTCTACTATAGGAGGAAGAAAACATAGATTCCTAAAACGAGAGCATGTTTTTCCTGATCTAGAGAGGACATCTCGTCATGTTCCTGCTATAGGGGCAGTGCGCACATGTAGGGGTGTTACCCCAGCAATCCGCCTTGTTATCACGGGTCAGTATACAATAGTCTTTTACGGGGCAGTCTAGGCAGCTAGGCATGTGGCTGAACTCCGTCATGAATTTTAGTCTCAGGTAGTCTGGCGAGCGCCATACATTGGTTAATTTATCACTGTGTATGTCGCCGAGTATTACCGGGTATATTTCGCGCTCTATCCCCATAAAATAGTTCTTCCAGTGATGAGCATAGTATATACACGGGGCTATCTTACCATCCCATCTTATGAATAATGCCTTCTCGGCGGCGAAGGCGCATCTCCGCTCAGTCCTGAGCCTGACGTCGGGAAGACTTATCACCACGTTATAGGTTAGGCTTAGCGTTGCCAGTCTGGTCTTGAGATTCTCTATTGTCTCGACGCATTCACTGTTGGCGTAACAGGTTATCTTCTCCAGCTCCTCGTTGAGAGGTATCATGTTAGAGACTACAAGCATCCTGGCCCCGAGCTTCTCGGCGAGCTTTACCATAGGTATTATGTTCCTATAATTATACTTTGTCAATGTGAAGTTTATCCATAGATCCGGTTTTCTCCGTGCATCCCTTATCCTATATTCTTTAAGCCTAAGTAAAGCGTCGACGACACGGCCAAGATCCCCGCCTCTCCGGAGGAGCCGATAGACATCATCTTCGTCACTATCCATGCTGACCACGAGCTCGTCAACGCCGAGCCTGTATAGGTCGTCCAAGTACTTGAATAGGTAATAACCATTAGTGTTGAGCAGTACTTTCAGCCCTTTCTCCTTGGCCATCCTGATGAAATCCAGGATGCGGGGATTTACTAGTGGTTCTCCCCAGCCCGAGAAACTTATCTTCTCAACCCCGGCCTCCACGGCGTTAGCTATTACTCGATGGAATGTTTCAGTGCTCATCATATGTGTTAGCTTCTCATCTATGATCTTGTTCCTGAAACAGTATATGCATTGATAATTACACGATGTTGTGACTTCAACCATGAGTTCCCGGGGATGACTATCTCTACTTAGCTCGAGGACCCAGTCACCGATCCTCAGCTTTTCATTCATAGGGTTCTCTCGACTCATTATTTTGGCCCCGTAGATAGTGATTTAGGAAGCCATGTTTTAATGGTTTCCACAGCCTGTCATGATTGTTTGGAATGCTAATAGAATGGTTACCTGCTCGCTGGAAAGCATTGTTTTTATTGATCATTATTTTGTTCTGCAGAATACCATGTACTGATATATAAATAAACAGGCAATTAATTGATAGTGATTCGATACAATATGATCACATAAATATTTATGGGGAGTCAAGAAAATGCAGTATGCTATTATGGTAGAGGATCTCGTCAAGACCTATAATGGGTTCGAAGCATTAAGAGGAGTAAATCTCAGTGTTAAACGCGGAATAATATATGGATTACTAGGGCCCAATGGAGCTGGGAAATCAACATTAATATCGATAATTGTCGGCGTCTCAAAACCCAGCAGGGGAAAAGCAGTTGTTCTAGGAGGCTCTCCACTGGATCCGCGTGTGAGGAGCCGGATCGGTTATCAGCCTCAAGAACACGGATTACACCCTAATCTGACGGGCTGGGAAAACCTCTATTTCTACGCTGGGATTTACGGCGTAGATAAAAAGGAGGCTCGCGCTAGGATCGAGGAGCTTGCATCGTGTCTAGGTGTACTAGAACATCTAGATAAGCCTGTTAGGACTTATAGTGGTGGATTGAGGCAGAGGCTGAGCATCGTAGCCGCTCTCCTGCATGATCCTGAGCTCATCGTTCTCGATGAGCCGACGACAGGTCTCGATCCTAGTGTGAGGCAGAGAGTATGGGATCTAATAAGAGGTCTTCGTGGCCGGGGAAAAACGGTATTGCTGGCAACACATTATATAGAGGAGGCTGAGAAGCTAGGCGATGAAGTATCCATTATCGATAATGGGAAGATCATCGCTTCCGGTAGCCCCGAAGAGCTCAAATCACGTTACGGTCCTCCAGCAGTGATAGAGATTATTCTTGACGAGAAAGGATCCGTGGATAAGCTTGCACACGCACTGGCCGGGCAAGGCATCAAGGCATCTGCGACAGGCCACGATAAGCTGAGGATACATTGTAAGGATCCAGATGCGCTTGTCCCAGAAATAACAGGTATAGCGTACAGGCTCGGGCTAAGCATACGTGTTCTTAGAGTCGTTAAACCTAGTCTTGAAGATGTGTTCCTTAAACTAACTGGTAGGAGGTTTGGGGAAAATGAATCTTAAAGCTGTTAAAGCCTTCCTAGTACGAGATGTTAAATCAACGTTTAAGGATAGAGCTGCTTTGTTCTGGATTATAGCGTGGCCTATAATTTGGATACTATTGACCGCTTATGTATTCATACCGCCGGGGACGGGATCTGTTATCACGTTGAATGTGGGCGTTGTAAACAATGATCATAGTGTGGCGCCCTTCAATGGAACCTATTTCGTCAAGATCATGAATGAGACGATAGTTAATGGCAAACACTTATTTAATGTCAAAATGTATTCGAGCACAAATAAGCTGCGAGAAGATCTTTTGAAAGGAAGGCTTGACGCCGGCCTCGTAATCCCCGATGGCTTTGGCCGTAACGTAACATACGGTACTGGTAGATTAGATATTCTCATCAGAGCTGATAATCCCTCGACAAAACAGATTAACAGCGGAATACTATCTGGCTTCCTACAAGAAGTATCACGTAGACTCTCAATGGTTAAGATCAATATTAGTCTGAGATACATTGAGAAATACATGCCCAGTACTCAGCAGGGCTTCTCTCCTGAGAAGATAAAGGAGTACCTAGTAGGCATAGCGATCCCGATTAACACGACTATTAAAGAAGTAGTGCCGGTATCGGTGAGCTCTAGGCCGGCAATGCTCGGATGGTATACTCTCGGAGCGATAGGCATGATGTTCCTCTATACAGGTCTCATGATAGGCGCAGCTATGATCGTGCGGGAGAAAGAACTCGGAACCCTACGCCGCCTCTTAGCGAGCCCATCCAGCGGCTCCGAGCTACTGATCGGGAAGACTCTTGGCGGAATAGTTATACTCGTAGTATCAGCCATTATAGCGTTGATCGTAGGGTTAATGGTTGGTGCTAGGATCTACTGGAGCCCTACCGAGCCTGTTGATTGGCTTGTCCCAATATTCATGCTTACAGCCGCGATCATGGCTATAGGGATGGGGCTCATGCTCTCACTAGTATCGAGGACGAGCAGAGGGGCTTCAAGCCTCTCGACAGCGCTCGGCCTACTATTCACACTAACCGCCGGAATATGGTTACCGAAAGAATGGCTTCCATCTTGGATGAGGGTTTTCGCTGAGAACTTCCCGTTTACATGGACTATTAATGGGATAAGAGATATTATCGTGTACCAGTATGAGTGGAGCGATATAGCCGTATTATTGCTGAAATCCATTATAGCTACTGTTGTGATATTCGCTATAGGAACCCTGATCTACAAAGCACAGATCAGGAGATATGCTGAAAAATAGAGGTTTTATAATAGCTGGCTTATATATCCATCTTCAGTCCTAACTAGTCATTGTTGCATTAAGAATTTCAGCATTGGGCGGAGCATTAACGTATCCTACTGTAATATCAAGCTCAACAAACAATGGTTTATAAATTGGCGAATTAGCTGCATATCCGTATCTAACCTTAATTTCAACTGGTATCTGTACATTATTTTCAAGAATATGTTGATTACCATATACTGTTATCACCACTAGGGATCCAGACGCTTGATATAACGCGATGTTTATGGTTTTACCTATTAGCTCTGCTATGAATAATCCTACAGACACTAATGGATTAGATGATGCTGTTGCCTCAGCTATTCCAATGAGGTCTCCGAGGGTTGATGCTGCTTGGCCCACAAAGCCTAATTGCTCAAGCACATTACCGATAAGAGGGAAGTAATACCCTATTATACTACCTGAGTAACTTGTTAATGCTGCATTACCACTAGCAAATGTTAATGTATAAAATGGATCGCTACTAGTTTTCGTTACTAGATCATCATATACAGTATGCAGATAACTTTCCCATACAATCTTATTATAATTTTCAGGTGCACCATTATTTAGTGTAACAACTTTCATATCATTATAATTAATATTGATTGTTGTTAAATATGGCAGGAACATTACTAACGGTTTTATAACCCATTGATTTCCATTGTCCTTAACATCTGCAACTAGAACAACTAGGTTATCAGGAGCACCAGCACCGCTATTTGATAAGTGAAGAGGAGCCATGACAGCCCTGTTTGGCTTACCATAGTCTATATCAATTCCACAGTTCTTAACTGATAGACTGTATTTCATAGTACCTATTATGTAGCCAAATATTGATAATCCCATAAGTCTACCAGTTGAATTAGCCTTTATAACTCCACCTGAAAACGTTATGTATAGTTCTTGAGAAGATGGTACATTATAGCTAGTCGTTATATAAAGTATTGGTACTTCAACAGTCTCATCTATGAGATTTGCCTTCCAATGATAGCCAGCGGTACCATCATAAAGTATATGAATGAAGTTAGTCATTGTCATAATTGTAGTTGGCTTACCATTATAATTTTTATAGCTTTGTCCCAACAAGGCAAATCTTATTGCATCAGATAGTTTCCATGAACTTTTATCGAAATAATATTCCTGGCTGAACCTAGTTGCGAATGCATACCATGTATTTTTAACAATATTTTGAGGCGCAGGATTATTATTAATATCGACTATGTGTGAATACCAAGACTGTGGAGGATTGTTTCGACTATTATATAAGCTGGTAAGCCAGACCTGTGTTGAGACTCCTTGATACTTTGCCGGAATAGGTGCTCCTTCGGCTATAAAGCTCTGACCTGTTATTTTTTCCACTGATCTTGTTATATTCTTAACAATCTCGTCTATATTCACAGGCTGAAGAGTCACGTTGAGTTTCCATCTAATATGTTGTCTGAATGGATATAGTGGATCTTGCATTAATATTTTTCTTGCCTTCCCCGGTCTATATCCCATCATCAATAATAGTTTGTATGAATCTATCTCATTAGCACCAACAAGTATTTTCCCATTTGGTAAATATGTTATCAGAAGCGTTGTTATTGTTGGTAATGGCATATCCTTTTTATAACGAGCAAAACTATATGGTGTATGAACTCTGTAATATTTTTCCCATATTTTTATAAATTCTTTTAGATTAATATTTGTCATATATTGCTTAAATCCTTTAGATAGTATTGCAGATGAGTTTATTATATATCCTTTAGGAGTATATCCGATGGTCTGCATTACTATAACATATTCATTGTTATTAGTAAATGATCGAAGAGAACTGTAGGTTATTATCCCGGTATTAACATTGGGTACTCGTAAAGATTGTTCAGACAATTGAATTGTTAATGTTGAAGGTGAACTTGTATAATTGTTTGTTACTATTACACCAATTATCCCTGTTGCAATTATAATTAGTATGATCCCCGTTAAAGATGTAACTCCCCTAATACTCTTTTTCAATATATTCATGAACATCACCAATGAAAGTTTATTGTCGCTAGTTTTATATTAATTATTCTTTCAATTTAACATTTATTCCAAAATATTCATATCTTATGGAGAAAAAATATAAATAATATGAAAAATACAACTTATCAAATCCTATAATAATCATAATATACTGTA
The DNA here is from genome assembly GCA_013154205.1 of Thermoproteota archaeon. Lineage (GTDB taxonomy): Archaea > Thermoproteota > Thermoprotei_A > Sulfolobales > Desulfurococcaceae > JAADCY01. The sequence continues at coordinate 12,106 of JAADCY010000107.1, forward strand.
TATTGTTAATACTAATAATTGGTTAGATCTAGTTGGTTATAATCATATTTAATCAAGAACATTTTATCGCTTAGTAAACTAATGACCTATTATTGTTTTTCAGCTAAAGCTCATATGTCTCTATAGTTATTGAATTATTTTTGTAATATAAGGCTTATCATAGCTAGCTGGAGACTTCTTTTTAAGGTTACTGTGAAATTAGTTGTGTCTATGATCATGTGTTCGTATGAGAGGTTTATCCCCATCTGGTGATCCATCGGTATATTCTTGAGTGGTGATGGATTATTGGACGTGTCTATCATGAAGTTAAGATTGTTGGTGAACCCAGCAATGCATGTACAGAGCTTTATCCATCCATCGCCTTTCTCCACGAAGATCGGTCCGACGAACCTGATCTTCCATAGGTGATGCCATTCTCTATCATAGTATATCTTCGGGTAGAACCTCATCCACTGCGTCTCACGGGGTAGGAGTGGTAGTCTTCCCTGATATATGAATGAGCCATTATTATCCATGGCCATGAATATGAAGCAGCTGAGCTTCCAATGATTATCTCCACTAGGATAGACTAGGTAGCCATACCTTGATATGAGAAAGACTGTTCCGATCGGGGCAATATCCCATGTCGTTGGGGATCTACGGTATTCGAGGGCATTATCGCTTATCTTTATCTGTGGAAGCTTCACTGAGCCTATTCTATATGTTTCCTTTACTGTCTTGTATGCTTGTTTTAATAGCTGAAGCGCAGTGTTCTTGTTCCCCATTTTGTAATGGTATATAGCGGAGAGCACCATGTATTCTGCAAGGTATACATCATATCCTTGTAATTCTTTGGTGTGTAGATACTTCATGAATGCCGTGACGTCTTTCCAGCTAGGAATAACCGTTGGCATATATGGGGATAACCCGGTGGTTGTATTTGGTGAACCTGTCGTTGTATAATCTGTTGTTGTAGAGGATTGTGTCGTCTGAGTTGTCTGTTCTATTGATGTTTGAGTATATGGCGTAGTGGTTGTCATTGTCGTGCTCATTGCTTGAGGGGTTTGGGCATAATTGTAGATCGTGTATGCTAGTCCACCAATTACTATTGTTATTACTATAATGATTCCTATGAGGAGACGTTTGTTAGGATCCACATCTTTCACCCAGTTCAAACAATCTGGTTTCAATCAACTTAAGGTCTTAGATAGGAACAATTCGCAAATAGTTGTGGAACGTACTGGTACAATAAATGAATAAGAATCAATAGGTATTACATACTACAAGACAAGCATTATTGCTGACTATATGGAAGATAATGATTAGGAGGGATTAATTTTTGACTAGTGATAGGGCTAGGGAGGCTATCAAGGCCTTACTGATCATGAGGCAGAAAGAAAGACCAAGACGCTCACGTAGATCGTTGGAAGAAATACT
>JAADCY010000085.1 GCA_013154205.1 Thermoproteota archaeon
GACTACGTAGATAAGCGGAGGAAAGCACCGATCTACTATGTCGGCTCCGGCGGAGAAGCCGCTGAGAAAGTTCTCGAGATCCTCGGGATAACAGCGTAATGTTTTTAACTAGATAACTGATTTTTTATAATGACTTGATATATTGTATAATAATTGTACAACAGTATGTATTCCTTATATTGGATTTAGTAAACCATATAATTTGATCATGTAATTACATAGCTTGAAATAACATTATATTTTTGATCATCCCTAAAAAGCATGTTCACCCGAAAAAATTAAGTATGAAGCTATAAGATACTTATCAGTTGAACCTAACAATTCAGCTCCTTCCGATGCATGTTCATTCATACAGTCTATCCCCCGATAATCACGTCTCTGCTTGATGGTTGGGTGAGACTATGAAGTACTACAGGGCATTGTCCAAGACCGCAGGCATCGTGATCGCGATCATAATAATCATAGGCATAGCCGCAGGAGCCTACTACTACATACAGAGCCAGAAAACAACAACAGGTAAACTAATAACATTCGTACCACTAACAGGTGATTTCCATAAGGACATCATAAACGTTGGTAAAGCCCTAGAGCAGGACGGTGTAAAAACGGTACAGTTCAGCGTATGGAGCGGTGGAGACCCCAACAGCGTCATGAGGATCTACGGCATAGTAGAAGCTGCATATAGGATCAACAATATCTGGAAACAGAACAACATCAACGTCGAGATAAAAGTATCGACCAGATACGTGAGCAACCCCAACGATGTCTATGAAGACTATATCAACAAGTGGAGCCTAGGCCAGGCACCCGACATAATGGCTAACGGATACACCTATATCGCGAGCCTAGCGTCAGAGGGATACATACTAGACCTAACACCCTATCTCAACAACTACACCAGCTTCCTAAACCAGTTCTACCCAACACTGATCGAGGCCATGAAGTGGAAGGGCAAGATCTACGGCATACCACAGGACACTGAGGCCAGGCCGCTCTACATAAGAAAAGACGTAGCTGCATGCGCAGGCCTAGACCTATCAGGGCTAGCGGAGAAGATTAAGAACGGCCAGTTCACATGGAGCGATCTCTACAAGTGGGCGTTAAAAGTCAAAGAGAGCGGCTGCGCGCCATGGGGACTAATACATAGAAAGGGATCAGCCCATCCAGACCTAATACAGTTCATCTACGCTTTCGGCGGCAAACTATACGATGAGAAGACAGGAAAGCTAGTATTCGACAAGGCAGCCGTCTACAAGTGGTTCACCGTAGAGAAGACATTCGCAGATCACGGCCTACTACCACACGACATGATGTCATGGGACTGGGCTAAACAGATACACCCGACAGTAGTTGACGGCAAGACACTGGCATTCATCGGTGGTACATGGCACTGGTTCGAGTGGCAGACCAAAGCATACTATACTGATCCTAAGACCGGGCAGCAGAGACCATTAACGGCCGAGGAAGTACACAAGTTCTTCTACTACACCTTGTTCCCCAGCGGGATCAAGGGCAAGCATGGATTAACGCTGAGCCAGCCATTCGCTTGGATGATAAACAGTAAGGCGGGAGAACAGAACCCGAACTATGATAAGCTAAAAGACCTATACCACGAACTAGCATTCCTCGTAGTAGTCAAGGCTAGCGATCCGGACATCATCGCCATACATAGCCTGATCTCAGGCCACCTGCCGGTGACGAAGACGGCTGCGGAGCTGATAAAGAATAAGACATGGGTCGAAGAGCTCAAGAGCCTCAAGATAAAGCTAGACCCGGTAGTGCTGAACAACATAAAGGGTATCATAGAGAAGACTGTTAACCCGATAAACGTTCAGTTCCTAGCCAACGTGACCTACATGCTAGAATACACGACTTTCACGCCTAAACATCCGCAGTACCCGAAGCTAGCATCACTGTTCGCCGAGGCACTAGACCAGGTGCTGAGAGACAAGATGACGCCAGCGCAGGCGGTAAACTTCATCGTCGAGAAGATCAAAGCCGACCCAGACCTTGAGAAAAGCGTAGAGATAGTTGGAGAAATACCGCAGAACTGGACCTTCCCATAACCAGTAATGGGGGCGGAAGGCCTTGGCTAAATCAAATCTTTTTTCCAAGATCAAGGGCTTCGTACGTAGTGATGCGTTTATCTTCCTTTTACCCGCCATTATCTTGATCATAGTCTTCTACCTTATACCGATAGCCGTGTCTGTTTACATGAGTTTTACTCCTTTGAGAAACTGGAATATTCAGAGATACATCCATGAATTCGTAGGGTTTGAGAACTACTGGCGTTTCTTCTACATGGTGACCCATGACCCGACAGTCCAGCCCATATTTATCACTACAGTTGTATTCATAGTTGTAACCCTCATAGTCAATGTGCTCGGAGGCCTCGGCCTAGCTATAGCCACGTTCTTCATGGGGGAGAAGGAGGCTAGCGGTACACAGCTCCTATGGCTACTGCCGCGTATGACGCCGATAGCTGTCTATAGCATGATATGGTACTACTTCTTCCACGGTAGTGCTATAGGCACGCTAAACTCCATATTGATGGCGCTAGGAATAATACATCATCCGATCGACTGGGGCCAGAGCATTATTCCATGGGGGCCCTGGATGATAATAATTTTTGTGAACGGTCTTGTAGGCGTGAGCTATGGCATGATAGTGTTTACGAGCGCCATAAGTAATATACCTAAAGAACTCGTGATAGCTGCGAGGGTTGACGGCGCGAGTAATTGGAGCATAACGAAGAACATATTGATCCCGCTTCTCAAATGGCACATAGTATATGTCACGACATGGCAGATGCTAAGCCTACTGACAACATACGACCACATATTCCTGCTCGTCGAATGGGGGCTTGTAAACAGGTACTGGGGAACCACTTGGGCACTATATATCTACAACATGGCTTTCACAGCCGCTGAGAAAGACCTAGGACTAGCCGCTGCCGCCGGAGTAATACTCGTGATAGTTGGAGCAGTGCTCGGCCTTCTCGCCTTGAAGATAATGGGGTTCGACAAGATGGTGAAGGAGCCGAGAGGTGATATATGATGTCGGCGGGGCTACGTGATATAGAGCTTAGGAGTAGGAGGACCGAACTACTACTAGTAGCGACCGTACTGATATTCTCCATACCGTTGATCCTAGGCTATGGCCTACTAATACTCTCAAGCTTCAGCAAAGAAATGGTTACGAACCTTAACCCACACGACTTCATACCCACGCTTAGGAACTGGATCTTGTTCTTTGAGGGCAGGACAGCTGTTTTCGGCGGTATAAGAGTAAATATATGGCATATAGTTCTCAATACATTGATAGTTGCTCTCGGCGTATCTTTCCTAGTAACCCTAGTCGGCAGCATGACGGGATACGCTGTATCAAGACTAAAGTTCAGCGGCAGGAAGAGATTCATGGCACTTCTAATGCTTCTCCACGCTTTCCCAGGCAGCGTAATGGTTGTAGGCATCTATTTCCTCTACCTAATGTTCCTACCGTCCTACCAGCTCGTCAGGTTCTATAGCTTCTTCTTCGTCATAGTCGCTCGTGCAAGCCTGGAAATACCGATGGCTACATGGCTGATGAAGGGATTCTTCGATATGATACCATGGGAGGTCGAGTGGGCCGCCCTAGTAGACGGTGCTTCAAGGTTCAAGGTGTGGAGGAAAGTGATCCTACCAATGGTTAAGCCGGGAGTAGCTGCTGTGATGTTGTTCGGCTTCCTCGCCGGATGGATGGACATAATATATGTAAGGACATTCCTCGTCGACCAGACACTCGCGACATGGATAGAGTCCAATATTAATGCCGAGTACAGCTACCTACCACTAGTAGCGGCTGCAGGCACATTCTACCTCCTCCCAACCATAATCTTCTTCCTCCTAGCCCAGAGACTCATCTTCACTATTAGCGCGACAGGTGTTAAGGGGTGAACATGAAGAATGGTCGTCGTGAGACTCGTTAATGTGACGAAAATATTCAAAACAGGAGTTGTAGGTGTGAAAGATATAAACCTCACGGTAAACCATAAGGAGTTCATGGCCCTCCTAGGCCCGAGCGGTAGCGGCAAATCGACAACACTATACCTGATAGCAGGGATCTATAAGCCAAGCTCCGGCAAGATATTCTTCGACGACCGCGACGTAACGAATCTCCCGCCTAAAGACAGGAATATAGGCCTGGTGTTCCAGAACTGGGCGTTATACCCTCATATGAGAGTCTACGACAACATAGCGTTCCCGCTGAGGATTAAGAAGCTCCCTGAGAACGAGATAAGGAAGAAAGTATTGGAGACAGCCAAGATGCTCAGGATCGACAAGTTCCTCAACAGGTATCCATGGCAGTTATCCGGAGGCCAGCAGCAGAGAGTAGCTATTGCGAGAGCACTCGTCAAGGAGCCAGATGTCCTCTTACTAGATGAGCCACTATCAAACCTAGACGCTCAGCTAAGGATCAGTGTTAGGGCGGAGCTTAAGAGGCTCCAGAAACGCCTCGGTATAACAACTATCTATGTAACCCATGATCAGGCCGAAGCACTGGCAATGGCTGACCGTATAGCCGTCATAAATAACGGTAGGATCATACAGATAGGTACTCCGGAGCAAGTCTATAGTAAGCCAGCGACAATATTCGTCGGCGGATTCCTAGGCAATCCACCGATGAACTTCGTCGAGGCAGAGATCACCGAGGAGAAACAAGGGCTCTACATGCTATTATCTGGCCAGAAACTCACGGTTCCAAAACACTACGAGCCACTAGTCAGAAAGGCTGGGCTGAGAAAAGTAGTCGTAGGCTTTAGGCCGGAGGACACAGCGGTTATACCGGAATGCAGGGAGACCGGGGAATGCATTAAGGGAAGAGTCTATGCGGTGGAGCCTATGGGTAGGGAATATATTGTCGTTGTCGACCTGGGAGGCGATCTCGTCAAGGCCATAGTTCCTAGATCACTAGTGCTCATCGAAGACCAAGAAGTATGTGTATGTCCTTCTCTCGAGAAATTAGTGTTGTTCGACCCGAAGACGGAGAAGAGCCTTGAAACCCTCTATGCAGAAAAGACATGAATGTTCATTATTTCTTGTAGCCGAACCTTATTCTAGCCCATATCCTCTCGAACAAGTAATAGGCAGGGATCTTAACAATTACTTCTAGAACGCCGAATTTTAGGCCGAGTATTGGATTACCTGTTAATCCCCATATTATTAATGGCGATATTACGAAGGACTGGTATAGCCTGTATGATATAGCTTTTAGTAAGCTCCTCTTACTATTCTCGTGTGGTTTGACTATGAATCTAGAGCTTTTCTCGTCATTGTCAACCATTTTCATGTCTAGGCCTAGTTTTTCGGCATAATGTTTTAGTTTTTCGAGTTTTTCCCTCGATGTATTCTCGATCAGTATTGTTGTCGCCATGTTTGTCATCCTGTTAATTAATTATAATTAAACCCGTCATTAATTAAGTTTAATTAAAACAATATTTAAAGCCTATGCCCCCTAAGAGATAAGGATAAACAATACACTATCCTTTATACCCATGAAAATGATAGAGGACTCTGAGGAAACGGTGCATTTAATGATAGGTGATCGATCAGCTCTCTACATGTTGTTATTCAGCGTAGCACTAGCTGCACTAGCAATAGGTCTACTCATATATAATTCTTCAATACAGACGATAAACGAGGAGGAAACAGCGACAGTGGCGCATCACGATCTCTCGGGCCCTTGGCATGGAAGATACAGTAGCGGGCTTGGAAGCGGTGAATGGGTTTCAAATCTGACAAGGATTAATGAGACGATGTATATTGGTGACCTCATGGCGAACGGGCCATATTCGACTAATGGTGAAAGAATACCTATAAGGATCGATATAATGGGGGAGACACTGGTTATCCATGTGCCCCAGAACAATATTATCATTAAGGGAAGGCTTATCGGCGAAGAACTCCGAGGTTCATGGTGGCTCATAAACGGGACTGATCAGGGAGAATGGAGAGGAGTTAGAGGAGCGGTGTTCCTCGTCAACGATAAAACATAAGTGTTAGAAACAAGTATTCTCTACGAGCCCCTTTATTTTTCGAGTTTTAGGCCGACCCTGTATTCCTTACCCCTATATCTAACTATGAATCCTCCAGGCACTTCCTCGACCTCGACAGGCTTCTCTACTCCGCCTACGCTAACCTTTAGTTTTGCCCTGAATGAGACCCCGGCAATATATATTATGTTCTCTAGTCCGGGGAATTCTTTGAACAACTCGATCCCCTCTAGTTTCTTCTTCTTGTACTCGAGAAATCCAAGTACCGCGGCCGTCAATACGCTGATCTCCTCCGGGGTTAGGCCCGGCGGTAATATGATCTTTTCAGCCATTGGTGCCCCGGGCTTCTCAGCTACGGGTTTCTTTTCTTCTTTAACAACTGCCATGGGCTTCGCGGGCTTGGCTCTCTTATAGAATAATGGTTTAAAACCCGCCATTATCGCTGCGAGTATGCTTAGTATGACGAATACTACTGTTACTCCTATCACTGTTATCTTGAGGCCTTCGAGTACTTCTGTCAATACGTTCATTATCACTGCTTATCACCCTCCGAGCAGGCTTAGGAATACTCCTGCGACTACAGCTGTGCCTATTACTCCTGCGACATTGGGTCCCATGGCGTGCATCAGTATATGGTTCTCAGGGTCTTCTTCGAGTGCTAGTCTCTGCACTACTCTCGCGCTCATAGGTACTGCCGATACCCCTGCGGCCCCTATCATCGGGTTGATCTTCTCCTTGCTGAACAAGTTCATGAGCTTAGCGAACAATACTCCTCCAGCAGTAGCTGAGGCGAAAGCAACTATTCCGAGGCCCAACACCATGAGTGTCTTGGGTGTCAGGAATGTCTGGGCCTGCATTGTGCTTCCAACGCCTATGCCTAGGAATATCGTGACGATGTTCATGAGTTCTTCGCTAGCGGCTTTCCTCAGTCTCTCGACTACGCCTGATTCTTTGAAGAGGTTTCCTATCATTATCATTCCTATTAGTGGAGCGGCGCTTGGGACTAGTAGGCCGACAACGATCATGGTTATGATCGGGAATATTATCTTCTCCTTCTTAGATACAGGGCGGAGCTGCTTCATCCTTATCCTTCTCTCCTTCTTCGTCGTCAATAGCTTTATGACGGGCGGCTGTATGAGGGGTACTAGGCTCATATAGCTGTAGGCGGCGACGGCTGTTGCTGCTAATAGATGTGGGGCAAGCTTGATCGTGAGGTATATTGTTGTAGGGCCATCAGCTCCTCCGATGATGCCTATACTGGCGGCCTCTTTGACATTGAAGCCTAGGAGGAGTGCTAGGAGCATGGCGACGAAGACACCGATCTGCGCCGCTGCTCCAAGTAATAGGCTCTTAGGATTCGCTATTAGGGGGCCGAAATCAATCATTGCTCCGAGGCCCAAGAATATCAGTAGTGGTACGACCTCAGTATCTATCAAGTAGTGCTTCACGAGGTAGAGGAAGCCCGTGGGAGGCTGTGTAAGCCCCGTTAATGGCAGGTTCACCAGCACCGCCGTTATACCTATTGGTAGAAGGATTAGTGGCTCATAGTTCTTCTTCACAGCCAAGTAGACGAGCCCTAATCCTATCAGGATCATCACTAGGTTGCCGACAGTGATGCGGAGAACGCCGATGTTCTGGGCGAGGGCTGAGAAAACATCCACAGCGATCACCATTCAACAAGGTGTTGAACATTAATTGAATATATTACGGAGGAATTAAAGCTTTGAGCCCCGGGGACAAGGGATCAAGAATAGGTTTATCGTGTACAAAACACATTCTCATACCTGGACAGCAGAAACGGTGATCTGCTTATGTTCGACCCGAAAGAAATAAGGAAGGATTTCCCAATCCTCGAGAGGAAAATACATGGTAAGCCCCTAATCTACTTCGATAACACGGCTACAACGCAGAAGCCCAGACAAGTTATCGACGCGATAGTTGATTTCTATACAAAGCACTACGCCAATGTCCACCGTGGCCTCCACACGCTGAGCCAGGAGGCCAGCCAGCTATACGAGGAGGCTCACGAGGTAATAGCGAAGTTCATCAACGCCTATAGCTGGGAAGAAGTAGTGTTCTGTAACAACACGACTGACGCCATAAACATCTTAGCCTATGCCTGGGGCTTCAAACACCTCAAGGAGGGAGACGAGATAGTCTTAACCGTGATGGATCACCACAGCAACATGCTTCCATGGAGAAACGTCGCCAAGCTAACTGGTGCCAAGATAAAGTATGTCGATATCACTGATGACGGCTACCTGGACTATAAGGATCTAGAGGAGAAGATAACCGAGAAAACCAAGGTCGTAGCATTCCCGGTGATGAGCAATGTCCTTGGGACAATCAATGATGTTAAACGAATAGTGAAACTAGCGCATAGTGTTGGAGCAATAGTTGTTGCGGATGGAGCACAGAGCGTTCCCCACATGCCAACAGATGTTAGGGCTATGGGGGTCGACTTCCTGGCTTTCAGCGGCCACAAAATGCTCGGCCCCACCGGAACAGGTGTTCTCTGGGGCAGAAAAGACCTGTTAGAAGACATGATGCCGTTCAAGGTCGGAGGAGACACTATAAAAGACGTTACACTCGATAACGTTGTATGGCATGATCTACCCTGGAGGTTCGAGGCCGGAACACCAAATATCGCTGGTGGAATAGGATTAGCCGCAGCCGCTAAGTACTTAATGAAGCTTGGAATGGAGAATGTTAGGGCTCATGAGAAAGAATTAGTTGCCTATACATTGAAACGCTTCGAAGAGCTAGGAGACGAGATAATCCTTGCAGGCCCAAGGGATCCAGAGCATCGTGGCGGAGTGATAAGCTTCAATGTTAGAGACCTGCATCACCACGTAGTGGGGCAGGCCCTCGACCTGTTCGGAATAGCTGTTAGAACGGGAATGCATTGCGCACACCCACTCCACTATAGACTTGGACTGAAAGGCACTGTTAGGGCTAGCTATTACATCTACAACACGAAAGAAGAGATCGATGTCTTCATAGACGCGTTGAAAGAAATCATTAAGATGAAGCCTAGCCTCAAGAAGATGGAGGAGGGAATGACAGACCTAATATGTACTGGTACATAACGAAAACATAATTCTCCGATCAAATATCTTATAAAATATAATATATGGTATTATGGAAGGTTTTTTACTCGGGCTTAATATATAGTATCGGCTGCCCAGACTCCAGGTTATCTCCCTCCTTAGCTACGACAGCCGATACAACACCGCTTACCGGGGCGAGTATATCGGTCTCCATCTTCATCGATTCGAGGACAGCTACTTTCTGCCCCTTCTTGACGTGGTCGCCGGGCTTAACAAGTATCTTCAATACTTTACCCGCCATAGGAGATGATACAGGCTCTCCCTCCGGCTTACCGGCAGGGACTGATTCTTTCTTACCAGCACCAGCCTCTACTGGTAGTGCTCCCGTTGCTTGTATTGGGAGTTGTAGGACTGGCAGGCTAGACTTAATCGTTTCAAGCTCTACTCCTTCCACGCCTACCCTGTATTCTTTACCGTCTATGACGACCGCTATTACTTTGCCGTAGAGCTTGGGTTTCTCGGGAACCTCTATCTTGCCTTTCTTGCGGAGCTCAAAGAATTCTTTCGCGACTTCTGGGAATAGACAGTATGTTAGTATGTCTTCTTCTTTCTCTAGGTAGCCGTGGCTCTCAACCCATTCACGGCACTTGTCCAGCATTGGCTCTAATATGTCTGCAGGCCTGACGGTTATGGGTTCTTCGTCTCCCAGGATCAGCTTCTTGATCTCGGGCTTGATCGGTGCCGGTGGACGACCGTATAGTCCTTTAACATACTTCTTAGTCTCTTCCGGTATGACCTTGTATCTCCCCATGAGGACATTGAGCACTGCCTGCGTACCGACGATCTGGCTTAGAGGTGTCACCAGTGGTGGCCATCCAAGCTCTTCTCTAACCCTGGGCACTTCTTCGAGGACCTTGTCCAGTTTGTCCAAAGCGTTTTGTTCGCGAAGCTGTGCTATTAGGTTGCTGAACATTCCTCCAGGTATCTGGTGTATTATGACGTCAGGGTTGGGGAGGAGGATTCTCGGGTTGAGGAGGTGGCTGTAGTGCTTGTTGATTACTTCTTTGATGTACTTGGATATCTTGTTGATAACCTTCATATTGATGCTCGGCCTGTGCTCCGGCGGCAACGCGTAATAGACTGACTGGATGCCGGGCTGAGCGGTTCCGAAGGCTAATGGGCTTATAGCTGTGTCTATGAAGTCCGCGCCAGCCTTAACACTCATGAGGTATGTTGCAACAGCTAGTCCTCCGGTTGCATGGGTGTGTACGTTGACGGGTACTTTGAATCTCTTCTTGAGCTCGCTTACGAGCTCGTAGGCTACGTGGGGCTCTAGGATCCCCGCCATGTCCTTGATCGTTATCACGTCTACCTCGAGAGCTAGTAGTTCTTCCGCGAGTTTGAGATAGTATTCCACGTTGTGGACGGGGCTTATCGTGTAGCACATGGCTCCCTGGACGATGGCGCCTAGCTTCTTAGCGGTCTTAATGCTGACCTTCATGTTCCTGACATCGTTGAGGGCGTCGAATACTCTGAATATGTCGATGCCGTTCTTGTAGGCTAGCTCCACGAATTTCACGACTACATCGTCTGGGTAGTGCCTGTAGCCTACGAGGTTTTGTCCTCTGAGAAGCATTTGTAGCTTGGCTCTCTTGACACGTTCACGTATTAATCGGAGCCTTATCCATGGGTCTTCCTTGAGGAATCTGAGTGGGGCGTCGAATGTTGCTCCTCCCCATACTTCTAGGCTGTAGAAGCCCGCGTCATCGATCATCTCGGCTATCGGTAGTAGGTCGCGTGTCCTGAACCTTGTTGCTAGGAGCGATTGGTGAGCGTCACGCATAGTGGTGTCTATGATCATGACCAAAACTTCTTCATCCCCATAACCCTGTTATGGTTGAAGCACGTTATTCAACATAATACACTAAGGATTTTATAATTTATTAATTGAATACATAACTCTCTAAACGTGACCATAGGTTTATTTGGGCCTTGATACAAAGGAATAGGCATACCCGCCACGTATGTATTTGGGTGCAAAAAGATATGCGTAAAGAACTTGTCGGAGCAGTAGTTGTGTTCTCACTAGCACTTATGCTTATCTCGCTAGGAGCAGTATTCTCATCTCCTCCCAGCTGGGCTAAGCCGGGAGCCTTCATGGAGTACAGGCTGACAGGCACTGTGGAGGCGAATCCACCGACAAAGGATCTGCCGCCGAAGTACTCTGCTTACAGCATAGTGAGATTCGAGATAATAAGCTATAATAGTACAATGGCTGAGGGACGCTTCTCAGTCCTGGAAAATAATGATACAAAGCACATATTCAAGTCATTCATGGGATACGAGGGCATGGAGACAACTGGCTATATTAGATGGGATGAGAACTTCACGATAAGCTTCCCACCACTATACCTATCCCCGGAGAAGCTCCCAAAGGACGGGCATATGCGTCAGCAGCGCATCATAACCGGCAACACAACGGTCACCCTACAGCTCAACGATGCATGGTACGATACGAGTACAGGTGTCCTCCTACACGCCAACTATATCATAGACACGAACGTCACAGGCGGTGAACAGACAGGGAGATATCTTACAAAGATAACGTTCCAGCTAATAGGAAGCAATTTCGTACCAGGCTATATCAAGAACTATACTGTGACAACCACTACGAGCCAACCATCTCCAACACAGGTATCTCCGAGCCCTACGGCAACGACTACGCAGAGTAATGGTTCAACATATTACGCCGCCGCTGGCATCCTGGGCATAGTGCTGGTAGGCCTTGCAATATACTATGTTGCGGGTAAAGGCCGTGGGAAGAAACGGTAATATGTAGTATTAATCGAATATATCAATAATAACATGATATTACATCTATATATCCAAGGATTTTTATTTCAAGAAATACATCAATACTACACAGACGAGTAACAACGTCATTCTCAATTACGTCTCAAAAAAACCGGTTTAAGGGTGTCCTATCATGAAAGCATTAGTACTCAGCCTGGCGAGCCGGCTCCACAGCAAGGAGTATTATTCCCAGCTCTACGAGAGCTTCAAGAGGTTCTTCAGAAGCGTCGAGGGCACCACCATTATTGAAGAGCCACAATACGATGTGCCCGAGATACCCAGAGATGACTACGACCTAGTCTTCATGGTCATACTGACCGGGGGGACTAGTAGATTAGCCGAGCAGGTTACCAAGAAGTTGAACATACCCGTCGTACTAATAGCTCATAATAAGCACAACAGCCTCGCCTCAGCCCTCAGCGCTAGGGAAAGGATCAGGAAGCTAGGGCTAAAAGTACTGCTTGTCCTCGCCAATGACGAGTATACCCTGGCATCCAAGCTGACACCCATAATTAAGGGTATTAGGACAGCGATAGCTTTGTCAAAGCTACGGGTCCTCGAGATCAATAGGGAGGGTGTGCCGAGCCCGCGTGCCAAGTACTTCATGGACGTCACGGGGACGAGGGTTGAGGCTATTAGCTACAAGGAAGTCCTTGAGAGAGCCGAGAAGGCCTCGGAGAAAGAACTGGAAGAGCTAAGGGAGACTGACGGCTTGAACATTGATACCTCCGGTGTTGACCCGGAGTATCTTGATAAGACTCTCCGCATATACTATGCGTTGAGAAAGATCGTTCTCGAGAAAGGCTATAATGCGGTATCGATCGATTGCTTCCCATTCATAGTAGAGTATGGTGTGACACCATGCCTCGCCGTAGCACTCCTCAACAACGACGGCATACCTACAGCTTGTGAAGACGACTACTACAGCCTGATAATGTTGTTCATAAGCCTTAGCTTCACGGGTAAGCCTGGATGGATAGCCAATCCTAGCGGCGCCACCGATGAGGGATACTTGAGGTTCGCCCACTGCACCATAGCTCCGGGGCTGGGCAAGAACTGCTACCTGGTACCCCATTTCGAGACCGGGAAGCCCTATGCTGTCACGTGCAGGTTGAGGAATAAGAGATACGTGTTCGGAAGGATAACGACGAACTACACCGGCATAGTCCTCTACCGTGGCAAGAAGGTTAGGAGCGGCTTGTTAGAGCCAGGCTACTGTAG
>JAADCY010000142.1 GCA_013154205.1 Thermoproteota archaeon
GTGTATAGTATACCGTTCTTACGGGTGGTAATTTGAGGCTCAGATTCATTGATGCTAGAGTATGGAGATACGCTATGAACGCTATTGGTAAGATAATAGATGAAGCAGCATTTCGCTTCACAGAAGATGGCTTAAGATTACGAGCTATAGATGCTTCGAGAATAGTTATGGTTGATTTTATGATGAATAGAGAAAGCTTCGATGAGTACGAGGTGAGTAAAGAAGAAATTGTCGGCGTGAATATGGAAGACCTGGTCAAAATACTGAGGAGAGCTGTAAAAGAGGATCAGCTAGAACTTAAAACATTAGAGGCGGGACGCTTAGCTATAAGTTTTATCGGTAAAGGTAAGAGAACATTCATAATTCCAAGCCTTGAAACAATGGCTGAAGAACTACCTGAACTAAATATTCCATTCACAGTTCATGTAAAGATGCTTCCGACTGTATTCAGAGATGTTGTGAAAGAGCTTGAACCAATTAGTGACGCAATAGAGTTTATTGTCAAGAAGGATGAGAGAAAAATAATTGCAAAAGCATCCGGCGATATTGTGGAGGCCGAGATCGAGCTTACAGAGGAGAGTGGCGCGCTCATAGAGTTTAATGCGGATGAGGACGCTAGAGCTATCTATACAATTGATTATTTATCTGATATATCAGCAGCTGCACAAGCAGCTAACGAACTAGTATTCGAGCTCGCATCAGCTGTTCCATGCAAGTTAGAATACATACTGCCTCAGGAAGGAAGGTTAGTGTTCTATGTTGCCCCGCGTGTCGAGTAATCTCAGGTATTTGAAAAGTCTTTTCAGACAATATTATTCAACGGGATGTCTCGAAGAACCAACATATATTCACAAAAGAGAAATAGGTGTTCAACTAATAGGTGAAAAATCCTATCGTAGGCATCTCTCTTTTCCATCAATGACTATGCTCTATAAGTTTATCGTTGAAAATCCTCCTCTACATCTATATTATTCGTCAGCATACTATGATGATCCATCCGCTAATGATATGGGTGCGAAAGGCTGGCGTGGCTCGGACTTACTATTCGATATAGACTCTGATCACTATGAGGGATGCAACAGTGTGATAACATTTTGTCTCAAATGCGGCAAGAGCTTTGAGGGATCATACAAAAAATGTCCAAGATGTGGTTCGGGAAACGTTGTTACTTACCCTATTATCGGTTTTGATTGCATTAAGAGAGCGTATAATGATGCTTTGAAGATAAAGACTGTATTAAAAGACGATTATGGATTAAGTAATATCAAGGCTTACTTCTCTGGAAACAGGGGTTTTCATGTAAAATGTTTCGATGATAATATTATTGATTTGACGGGTGATGAAAGAAGAGAGCTCGCAATGTATGTATCGTTGAACGGCTTGGAGCCGAGTATTGTCTTTCCGCCGATAACTAGAAGGAAGATCGTGGTGTTTACTACGCATGAGTATGGTATTAGAAAAAGAGTGTTTGAAACACTATATGATAAAAGCCTCATTAGAAGACGAGGCCTATATTATGAGGCTGATTATGACGATGTCCTTGTTTCAATAAGCGACAATAAAGTAGATATCGACACTGTTGTTACAATGGATATTTCGAGGCTTTCACGTTTTGGAGGCTCCATAAATGGCAAATCAGGATTAGTAGTGTTACCGGTCTCCAACGAACTGCCTAGCTCATACCAAGATTTCTCTCCATGGGATGGGACCATTGTGATTAAGCCTTTAATTGATTTTTCTGGACTCCCGGTTCTAGGGAATAAGGTCAGTCTAAAAACAGGTATATCTTTGCGTGTAAAGACATATATCGGAGTATACTTGGCGCTTAAAGGACTGGCTAGAATAGAAAATATTGACAGGGTGGAGATAAGAAAATGTATGATACATTCCTAAAGCTGGTTAGAGAAGAGCTAACCACGGGAAAACTCCTGCCCCTTCCAGATGCAAAAATCAATGATTTTCAAGACTTCATTAAGAACGCTATAGTGATGCTACATAGTACACCCTTAGAGACAAGGAAGTTTTTCATTGAAGCCTATAAGAAAGCTATCGGAGACGCAGATAATTTATTGAGAATAAGGATTGCAAAGGCATGCCTTGGGGCCAAGTATGAACGTGAAACATTCGATTTACTTATGCTAGCCTCGGTGGAAAAAATTATTGAGTTCTATAAAGGAGTTATGACAGGTATGTATATCATGCCCTCAAGAGAAGCTGTAGTTGTGAAATTTAGAGTATCATTGAGGATTAATGATAGGAGTTATAGGCCCGGCGATATAGTCTCGATAGACTTGGGAAAGGCGCTAGGACTCTATATTCTCGGTGCTGTAGACCCTGTGAAACAACCGATCTTCGATAGTCTACTCTGAGAATCTATGACTATATGATCATGTAGTAGTATAGCAGTAGTATTGTTAGTATAGTTAGACTTAGGAGACCTACTATTAACGATAAATATATACGTGCAACTCCTGTTTCCTTTAAGGATCTAAATCCTTTTGGCTGTAGACTAGGCTCGAAATGCGGTATCACGAATGCTATGAAAAGGCTTAGCAACATAACAACTGTGACCACGAGGGGGACACCTATGACTTGTATACTTGTTAAACCATAGTTTTCAAAATATATCGTAAGGGCTCTTACCCATCCGGGTACAACAGCTATTATAATTAGGCCGAACAATACTAGCATTAGCTTTGAGCTTCTCTCGATCACGTAGTCGAACTCTAGGAGGTAGCTCAGGTGTTCCCTTTTTATTTTCGGCATATTCTTCACCATTATGTTGGTAAACATAGTTTTTACGAACTCATCTTTTCTTTAATGGCTTCTTCTAGTAAATAAACAAATTTATTTTGCACGGCCGTAATGCTTCTTAATATTGGTTCTAGGGACGTGGTGACGTTGGGAATGAGCAGAAAAATGATAGTGGCTGGTATAATTCTACTGGCTGTCTCGCTTGTATGGTACATCTATACTTGTTATGTTATTGATGTAGCCAAATGGAGTGTTATGGATGGTGTAATAGCATGGTTTCACCAGCACGTAGTAAACTATATTAAGTCGGGGGGGTCTCTAACTGCGGATGCACATTTACGCTTCGTGTCGCCGAGAAACCTACTCTACTCGCCAATACTTGTAGATAGAATTGTCGCAGCAATACATTTGCAACCTGGCTATTGGACCCTGGCTACTGGTATAGTATTCGTATTTCTAGTTTTCATTGTATCACTATATATATTCCGTAATCCTGTAGCTGCTGGCCTAGCTTCTCTGCTATTCACCACAACACCGGGGTTCATATACTGGTTTAAATACAACAATTATGGTGATTACACAGCACAGTTCTTATGGCTAATATCTATTCTTTTAATAGGAGGAGGGATTAAACGTAATAGTAAGCCATTGATGATTATAGGCTCAATTATCGCAGGCATATTATGGGTTGCCTGGAGCGGTGGCTGGATAGTCCCGCTCGTCTATGCCGGGTTCTTGGCACTACTGATCTATGCTGGTAAGATCGAAAAAACACATATAGTTCCATCGGTTTCTATGCTGATAGTGCTCCCTCTGCTTAATGCTATAACACAAACATATTTCGTCACATTCTATCATGTACTCAGCTATATCGCATTAATAGTTATGACAATAGTCGCTGTTATTGAGTATAAAATGATCAAGGAGGCGGGCCCTATAAGCAGGGTTTCATGGAGATTAATAGGAATAGTCGTTGGTATCGCCCTAATAGTTTCGGTGTCAATCGCCGTTAACCAGTATGTGAACCTAGTGAATTATCCTGCGTTCATAAAGCCCTACGAGCTACCCATAGACCTCGGAGTCGTAGGTATATTATCATTACTTGCATTCATATTATTGTTGAGAGGACGTATTCTCAGCAGGCTTGAGACGAGTTTTTCGGCTTATGCTTTATTTGCTGGTTTCATCATTGGATTACTCGGAGGATTTGTAGATCACACTATGTCAGTAGTAACGATAGCTTCTATGGCGCCTCTAGTTGCTTACAGCCTCTATGTAGTAGCTTCTTTCACCTCACGGCATACTGAGAGGATCAAAAACATTGGTATACGTGCTGCATATATTATCGGTATTATATGGATCCTTGTAGGATCCGTTGTAGCAGGTGCTTTACCATCGTATGAAATGATTAATGAGCCTCCCAGAATATATTATGGAGACCTAACTAGGAATCTGGTGGGTAATGCAACTGTTAATGAATCAGCTATTTTACAGGCCTTAGACTTTATTAAGAATAATTCGACAGGTGACACATTAATAATATGTTATTGGGGCTACAGCTATTGGGTAGTTGGATACCTTCATAGTGCATACACCATAGCCGATCCTGATGGAACGCTTTATGGTAAAAGACTAATCTCATGGTTCTTTATGAGCGATGAATACACTGCAATAAACTTAGTCAAGGAAATCGTTGGAAATAGGAGCAATATAAATGTCTATGTACTAGTTGCCGAGGCTATTAGCATAGAGAAGACTATGGGTGCATCGAGCCTTAGACTAGCATATATAGGACGTGTTATACCAGGGCCTAGGACGACCACTGGACAACAATCGCTCTACTACCAGACCGTTGGCGATATAGGTAGAATACCAACATATATATCAGGGACTGGGAGAAGCATAGCCCAGTATCTCAATACTTATAGGGTTAGATCATTATTTGAATTACCACTTGCATGGAATAATGTTACGGAACAGTCTATGGCGGTTCAGCTTATACTCAATGCGATAAAAGACCTGGGTTATAAACCGATCAATGGTGTATTGTCGGAAGAGCCTATATCAAATATTCATCCGTTGAAGTTCTTCAAGTTCGAGAAGGGATTCATAGTGCCTCTATACAATGTTACTGCGGGGTTTAGATCGTTCCAAGTATCCTATATGGTAGCAGTATATAAGGCTGAGCTATCATAATTTTTCACTACATGAGGAACTGTGTATAAAGAGATAATACGAGATCTAAGGTGGTAATTATGCCTCTACCGAGAAAAGAATTACCCCGTGTAGGAGAGTATGTGGTCGCGACAGTTAAGAAGATCTTCGATTATGGAGCGTATGTGACTCTTGACGAATACAATGATATGGAAGCTTATCTGCCATGGAGCGAAGTTGCTTCTCGATGGGTTAGGAACATAAGGGATGTTATACGTGAAAACCAGAAGATCGTTGTTAAGGTTATCCGTGTTAATCGCCGTAGAAAAACAGTAGATGTTTCGTTAAAGAAGGTGCCCGATAATGAGAGAAGGAGAAAAATGCTTTGGTGGAAGCGATACCTGAAAGCATCGAAGATAATAGAGCTTGTCGCCGAGAAGATCGGTAAATCTATAGAGGAAGCGTATAAAGAGGTTGTATGGAAGCTTGAAGATTATTATGGTGATCCGCTATACGGTCTTGAAGAAGCAGTTCTAAGAGGACCTGAAGCCCTAAGAGAAGCCGGCGTGCCTGAAGAATGGATAGAGCCGCTGTATAACGAGGCTTTACGTCATGTAAAGGTGAAAATGGTTAGAATTCGCGGTATACTAACTCTAAGGTGTCTAAAACCAGATGGTGTTGAAAGGATCAAAAAAGTACTGAAGACCATTGAGGAGAACATATCCGATGAAAAACAAAAAGTAAAAGGCCGCGTATACCTACTTGGCTCACCAAGATATGTGATAGAGATCACTGCTCCAGACTACAAGACTGCTGAGAGAATATTGAGTAATGCGTTAAAGAAAGCTGAGAAGCTTGCTAAGAAACTAGGTGTTGAAATGAGTTTCGAGCGTGAGAAACGTTGAAATGGTTAATGCGCCGCTGCTCTAGATGCGGTAGGTACACGTTAAGACACGATAAATGCCCCTATTGCGGCGGAGAATTATATGTACCACACCCGCACCGTTTTAGTCCTGATGATAAATATGTCGCCTATAGAATTGAGATGAAGAGAAAAACGGGTCTTCTGAAGCTAGATAAGCCCGTATACTATGATCCTTAGGTTTTGGTTTTCATTTTCCGAATTAATGAGTACAGATAATCAATCATTTTTAGCCCCGAGCCTGTGAGAGGCACTAGGATTGGTTCTTCTATATCTCCATTATTCTCCATGTATTTCAATATACCAGCTACTGGTGCGGCGCTTGTGGGTTCAATGATAAATCCCATTTTCAATAGTTCTTTTAATGATTCGAGTACTTCGTCATTATTTATTAAAACTATGTCGCCGTGTTTCTTTATGATATCTGCTATCTCGTATTTCCGGGGCGGGTCACGAACCATTATACCATCGGCAATGCTTGAATCCCCTTCTGGAGTCTTTCCACGTATTAGTTCGTATATGGGTGCCGAGGATACACCTTGAACACCTATTATGGTGGGCATATCTTTTAGTAATCCTAGTTCTACTAGGTCTTTAAATCCCTGATATACGCCAAGCAGTAGGGAACCACTGCCTATAGGGAGAACAACTGTTCCATGGTTAAATCCTGCCTCGAATGCTTCGTATGCTACGGTCTTGTTTGCATGGAAGAATAGAGGGTTCCATGTATGTGCTACGTAGCATGTTTTTTCATCGATTAATTCGAGGACTTTTACAGCAGCATCAGGCCTTGTTGGGGTCTCTATGATTGAGCCGCCGAGCAGTCTTATAAGGTTCTTTTTACCCTCGGGTGCGTATTGTGGCATCACTATAGTTGCCTGCATATTGTTGACCCGTGCATAGAGCGCTGTTGCTATGCCTGTATTACCACTCGTATCTTCAACTACTCTTCTATAGTTTAGCATTGAGGCGTAGGATAATGTCAAAGCAGCGCCTCGATCCTTGAAGCTGCCTCCGGGGTTAAGGTATTCTAATTTGAACAGGAATGTCTTCCCCTTAATTTTCCTCTTCACGATGGGTGTGCCGCCTTCTCCGAGCGAATTAATTCTTTTAATAGGTAGCGTATCGGAATACCTGGCTAGTCCTTGACCTTTAGGACTCCATTCTATATCGTAGATTAAGTCCAGTGGGGCTCCGCATTTCGGGCATCTCCAGTAATAGTGTTCACCTAATTCTTCCTTAAACCCACATCTTCTACAATAGTATGTGGCCGTTGTCATTGGACTTACCTGCCGTACCTAATTACTATGAAGAAAATTATAATCCCGTAATATTTATGTCCTATCTGCATATATGATAAAGTATAAGATCATAAATGGATCTTAGTTTATGGTTGAAAACGAAGAATAGGCGCCGCCGCCGGGATTTGAACCCGGGTCACGGGCTCGACAGGCCCGCATACTAGGCCGGGCTATACTACGGCGGCGCTTCCAGTTTCGACTATATTTCCAAGCCGGGGTTTTTATTTTTCTCGGTTGGCCCGTGATATTCTATCTTATTGCCTATGCTTGAATGACCAATATGTTATTAGGCATTATTGTTTACTCCAATTTACTATGAGCATGGTGATAATGTATTGAAAATCTATGGTCATAGGGCTAATACTGCGCGTATAATAAGGTATTATCTTAGAACAGGTATCAAGGCCTTTGAGGTGGATTTGACGCTTGATGAGGGGAAGGATAAAATTGTTCTTAGACATGGGCCCAGCCCTATAAGAAGACCTAGTATTCCGGGACGTATCATGGCTTGGATAGACTATCATTTCTTCTACCGAGATCCTCTATTGAAGAAGATTAGCTTTGAAGAAATACTTGAATTAGCTGTAAGGAAGGGTATTGATCTCTTGCTTGACATAAAGGATTTAAGGACGGCGGAGAAGCTCGTAGAAGTCTTGTCGACCATAAATACTCGGGGTATAGAGCTTGCCTTATCCTCTGAGGATCATAGAGCTATTAAATACGTTTCCAACAAAATGGATAAAGGAATATTTCTCGTTAGTCTGAGTGTTAGACCTGTAGATGTTCCGAGTATAGTTTCAGCGGCATCTGCAAATGGTATATCTATAAAATACACTTTGTTGACACGGGATCTAATCAGAGAACTCAAGGATAAAGGATATATTGTGTATGCTTGGACTGTCAATGATGTTAAAGGCCTATATAAGATGATTGAATTAGGTGTTGATGCGGTTATAAGTGATTGTCCAGATAAACTAGTAAAAGCATTGCAAAATATCATTAGAGATCATATGTAGTGTTACTTGACCTTGAAGCTTCTCTTTGGTCTTAAATTCTTGCTTTTACATCTCCTACACTTAGTAGCGTTTGGCGGGTTGATGGCACCACATTTTCTGCATATCTTTTTGTTCATTATCCTGTTATATATGATCCTTAGCTTAACGGGATCAGTTATTGGCATTGCTCCCACACCATTTCAGCAAGCCTTCTAACCTAGAACAATGGAGAATAACGCCTAAATAAATATGTTTTCTTCAGAAGCAGGGAAAACCAATATAAGACACGTACATGCTAGATATCGAACTGGAAGGGCCCGGACTAAGAGCGTATGCGATGAAGAACCTAGGCCACGAAGACCCGGCGCTCAAACCCTAAAGTGGCCCGGGTAGCTCAGCCTGGTTAGAGCGCCGGGCTGTGGCCTCCGATGAAGGACGAGGGGGCAGATACCCGGAGGTCCCGGGTTCAAATCCCGGCCCGGGCCCTTACCTTTAATTCATCTTGCATTGTTAATTGTAGTCTATTTCTCATAATCGAAATGCTGGCTAGATCCATATAGGCAGATGTATAACAGCTTTATATGTTCAAAACATATCTAATGAACGATAACAAGCACTTGGAGGAAATCCCTCTATGGATTTGCGGCAAAAGTTTTCTCTTCTCTTATTAATACTCATCGCTGCTTTCTTCATGGCTGACCAGAACTTGTTGCCGCCGAACTATCAGATCATTATGAAGGAGTTCCATGTAAGTGAGCCGAAGATAGGTCTGGTTTCTTCAGCATTTGTAGCTACTAGTTCCGTAATTACTATAGTTTGGGGTCTTCTTAGCGATATAGTTTCACGTAAAAAACTATTGTTGATAGGTGTTCTGGCTGGAGAACTACCATGTTTTTTAACGTCATTTGTTCAAAACTACTGGCAATTACTGGCATTGAGAATCCTTACTGGTATAGGCATAGGTTCAATCATACCAGTAGCGTATACTCTAATTTCTGATCTATTTGAGGAAGAAAAACGTGGAAAAGGATACGGTTTAATCGCGACATCATTCGGTTTTGGTACATTATTTGGAATGGTATTGGCGGGTTTAATTCCAAGCTGGAGACTTCCTTTTATCATAGTATCTCTACCTAATTTTGTCCTGGCTCCTTTGTTTTACATCGTGTTTAAAGAGCCCATAAGGGGTAGTGGGGATAAAGTAGTTAGAGAAGCATATGAAAAAGGAATAATATATAATTACAGGCTTAGTATCGATGCTATCAAGAAGAGCTTCAAAACTATTACAAACATATTTATTTTCGCCCAAGGTGCCGTAGGTACAATGCCTTGGGGTGTTCTTCTTTACTGGCTAGTATCCTTCTTTATTGTCGTTAGAGGAATGACGAAAGAGACTGCAACAATGATCCTATTATTGATAGGAATAGCTACCGTTCTAGGTAATTTGTTTGGTGGAATATTAGGTGATATATTCGATAAGAAGTTGAGAGGAGGAAGAGCCTTATTATCAGGTGTAGCAATTTTCGCAGGTATATTCGTTGCTCTCTACATATTAATATATCCATTTCCATCCTCGCCATCGATTCTAACATGGATATTCATAGCTCTCTATAGCCTATTGTTAGTGCAAATCATAAGCTATGCGGGGCCAAACGTTACAACGATAATATCTCATGTAAATCTGCCTGAGGATAGAGGCACGGTTTTCGGAGTATATAATATCTTAAACAGTATTGGCAGTGCTATAGGCCCATTTTTCGGCGGATTATTAATATCGTTATTAATGGGATTAGGCTATAGTAGACCCGCGGCTTATCAATATGCTTTAATGATCGCAGTATTGTTCTGGATACCGTGTTCCCTCATATGGATCTGGATCTACCGTACTTATCCGAAAGATAGAGAAAGAATACAATCAATTCTTCGATCACGCCTTATGTCAAGATCCGATGATAAATCTGGTAATTAAAACAAATAGATTAGAACTTATAAAATCTATGCACGAATCGTGAACACCTGTTGTAAATTATCTTTATTTAACATATAACTATAACATACTACGTACCAGTGATAAATAATTCAGATTAGTAAAATAAACTAGAACAATGGTGTCTGCTATGAAGGCTTCAAGCAAGGGATTAGTTATAGTAATAGTTATTGGAGCATTCGTTGCATTATTCCCAGTAATAGCTGGCGTTATCGATAATATGATGTATGAGTCGAGTCAAGCCTCTGTAATAACTACAACATCATTACCAGCAGGCGTTAAGATACTTGTCCCTCAGCTTGTCTCTCAGCAAGGGGCAGATAGACTGGTTGTTGAGCCTGGAAAAGCTATCGTACCAGCTGGGGAGACTATTGATGTGAAAATATATGTGTACTTCAAACACACGCAGCCCTGTCCATACTCTGATTGGCACGTAGAATACAGTGTATCTGGTGGAATAGAGGTCGTCAGCGATGATGGCGGTAAACTAGTTGATCCGAAAACCTATGAGAGAACACTTGTGATTAAAGTCAATTCACCCGGCACTCTTACGGTGACATACTATTATGGCTCAGGGTGTCCCGAGGGAACAATGGAGAGAGTGGTGGCGGAATTCTACACATCCGAAGAACAAGCTGGCAATTCAACACTGACATCAACAACTACACCTACACAGACAACGAGTGAAGAAGAAACATATACAAATATCACTGGAAAAGTAGTTTCGATCAACACTGAAGCACGCTATATCGTTGTTGGCAACAAATCCGTTTATGTAAGAGGTACATGGCTAGATATCACTAGCAATAAAACCCTTACTGATTCGGAGGTTGTTAATCTTATAAAGCCAGGAGATACTGTGGTTGTAGTCTGTAAAGTCACGGGTTCAGGAAGGCTCATGGCTGAGAAAATCATTGTCAATGGGACTCTTGTCCTAGAAAGAACCGAGTAAAAAGGAGGTGTACATTAATGAATATCTACACAGTTAGAAGAATAGTCTCAATATGTCTTCTGATATCAGCAATACTTGTCTTCATATCAGGCATAATACTGTATCTAAGAACAACACACGTATTATATAGGGCTGTAGTATGGATACCTGGATGGGCTATCGATAATATACATGTATATGCTGGATTCGTTGTATCTGGGCTAGCGATAATTCATGTATATCTGAACTGGAATGCATTAAAGAGTTATTTTAAGCGTAAGAAATGATGTTTTTAGTATCCATAATTAATTTTTAATTAGACTTTTTCCATCTACTAGTTTCTCGATGATTGGACCATAGAGATATAATCATTAACTATGCATTGTTCAAGGAGATTAGTATGCTTACCATCTATAACGGCGTTATAATAGGACTACTAATACTAATGGTTGTACTCGTTGCATCTAACAAGGTTTCACGATGGATTATAGGAGTGATTTTACTAGTAGTTCTTCTACTAACGGGTACAACTACAATAAACGATGTTGTTGAATTCGTAGACTGGGATGTATTAGGACTTATACTTGGAATGGGTATTTTTACAGTACTTCTCGAAGAATCCGGTTTAATGGAGCTAACTGCGAGGTTTATAAGAACTCGAATAGGCTCTCCTGAAACAATTGTTTTCTGGATCATATTATTGGCAGGACTTGTCAGTATTATATTGGAGAACGTTACTGTGGTGCTTCTTTTCGCGCCTATAGCTTATAGGCTGAGCAAGAAGTTAGGAATAAACCCTGTCCCGGTAATAATAGGGATAGCTCTTTCATCTAATATGGCTGGTTCCGCGACCATGATTGGTGATCCTCCTGCAATAATAACGGCAGGTTATTTCAATCTTGCATTTATGGATTTCATATGGTATCATGGTAGGCCATCAATGTTTTTCCTAACACTAATACCGATGATAGTATCTTGCTATGTGTACTCGAAAATTACTAGTAAACAAGAGAAATACTATGATAAGCCGTCAGAGATCATACGTGAGAATATATGGCATGGGCTCGATAAGCTATTTATTTACGAAGCAATACTTTTTCTTTCAATCAAGATAACATTACTGAGTATAAGGCATTTAATACACATTCCACTTACACTGGCAGCCCTTGTGGGAGTGGGTGGCTTATCTCTAACACGTATCATTGGGCATCATGACATAGAATCTGTGAAAAAAGCCTTTAGAAAAGGCGTTGATCTCGACATAATCATATTCTTAATAGGAGTATTTGTTTTATCGGGCGCGTTTGCAAAACATGGTCTGGCAGCGGCTGTTGCAGAGTCTATACTCTCTATATCATCGGATAATCTCTTCATAGTCACTAGCTTATTGATATGGCTTTCCGTTGCCATATCAGCTGTCATGGATAATACACCATATGTTGTAACAATGCTCCCTATAGTCAAGTATATAGCTCTAGGCCTACATGTTGATCCTGTCGTCGTCGCATGGGCATTACTTGTCGGTGCAACCCTCGGTGGAAGTATCACATATATCGGGGCTTCAGCCAATCTCGTAGCAGTTAAGATACTTGAGAAGAAAGGATACAGAGTAACGTTCGGGGAATTCATTAAACGTAGTCTCCCATTTAATCTTGTAAATGTATTGCTGGGATGGTTTCTGTATACCTTGTTTTGGATAATTTACTAGAGAATAGAAATCAATAGGGTAATCCTATATAAAATAACAAGGCGCTAATCAAGCTTATAATCATAAAGAGATGGAGCCGGGGGCGGGATTCGAACCCGCGGTAAAGCGGGTATCTGTGACCCCCTATACCGGGTCGCGCCCTGCAGCCCGCCGCCTTAGGC
>JAADCY010000128.1 GCA_013154205.1 Thermoproteota archaeon
GCCGAGATAAATGTTATTAGGGAAATACCACTCTATCCTACAGTTCGAGTATAGTATATTGTTGTTTAGGTGAAAAAGATATGACTATCGGGCTGCTAAAAGGCGTCAACAAAGCCGGGCACAAGGGATGGACGACTGTCAAGTGCATAATATGCCATAAAGACCTAGATCTATTCAAGGCTGTCGATACAGGAGATGTCTACTATTGTCCAAAATGTCTCCGTGCAGGGAGGGAAGCATATTTCTGTGCAGCACATGCGAGAAACGTTCATTATAAATGCCCGTTCTGCGGTAGCGAGCTAAAACCCTATTATTAAGGATCAGCGTCAATGATGTCAATGGCTTTTTCAGGGCATAATGGGATACAGGCGTAGCATTCGGTACAGTTTTCTTGTTTAACTATTATTTCATCGTTATGCAGTGTAAATACATGTGCAGGGCAGTATTGAATACATAGTTTGCATAAGGAGCATTTACCGCGATCTATGAGTACGTGGACCAATAGACATCACCGGGTGACACGTATTGAGAGTCAAGGCAGATCTACATATACATAGCACATATAGTGATGGGCGTTGTTCACCTAAAGACATTATTATTGAAGCTATCAATAAAGGCATCGATATCATTGGCATAACCGACCATAATAGTTTTAGAGGTGCTATTGTTGCAGCCCACTATGCTAGAGAGATACCAGATTCTCCTATTGTGGTTATAGGGAATGAAGTTAGAACCGATCTGGGAGATATACTCGTTTATTGTCAAGAAGAATTCGATACACCGAGAAATACAGTTGAACTAATAGATCGTGCTCACGAGAACAACTGCCTAGTAGTTCCTGCTCATCCTTTCGACATCATGAGACACGGCATTGGTGATCATATATTTAGTATTCGCGGCTGGGATGCTATCGAAGTATGGAATGCATCCGCACCTCCCAACGCTAATCGAGAAGCTGTAAAGGCTGCAAGGCTATTGGGACTACCAGGTTTAGCGTCGAGTGATGCGCATGTTCCAGAATATATCGGAGTAGCGTATACATTGATCGATCTAGAAGAGCTTACCGTAGAAGCAGTGTTAAAGGCAATTAAGAAAGGATATGTACAGCCCCACTATGGATATCCAGATTTCAAAGCATTTGTTAAAAGAGTTGGGTGGAGTATTAGGAGAAGACTAGGCTTTCACTAGATATATTCCTGCACCTATTTCGACCGCGTTCTCCGGTTTTTCGCCTTCCTCATAGTATGCGTAGTTTGTTATATGATGTAGCTTTACAAGGTCTTTTTCAAGGGGACGCATCTTCTCAGGTAACAGTATTTTACCTGGTATAGGATCCTTGAACCTGATATTGTTCTTCTTCTTGTAACTCCATATAGCTGAGTTCGCCTCAACCAGTAATTCAGCGAGCTCTGTAGGTGTTTTCAACCATTTCTCCTCGGGCTCAGGGAATTTTTCTCTATGAACAGTTCTGCCATATAATTCCCGGTATATTGCATCTGTTACAAACGGCATTATCGGGGCAAGAGCTCTTAATATTGTTTTTAACACGTAGTGGAGAGTGTACCAGGCAGCTTTCTGTTCTTGCTCTGTGAAAGAACCTTCTCTGTTATATGCTCTTGACTTTATTAACTCCATATAGTTTGACGCGAAATAGTTCCATGTAAACTGATATATCCTTGTGATGGGTTCATATACATCTAGATCACTATATGCTTTATCGATTTCTTTGAGCTCGCGATGTAGAAGAGCTATTGTCGCTCTATCAATTGGCTCCAGCTCATCAGGGCTCATCTCGTCCGGCTCAGGAAACATTGATATGAATCTAGCGATATTCCATAGCTTTGTCGCAAAGAGCAGTCCTGTCTTGAGCATTTGCTCGGAGAACCTATAGTCGTACCCTAGCTTCGAAGCAGCTGCCGCCCAGTATCTGAAGGCGTCTGCACCGTACTTAGCAATATAGGGCTCAGGATCGATCACATTACCTTTAGATTTGTGCATTGCTTCTCCTTTCTCATCTAGACCCATACCTGTTATACGTACCCATCTAAACGCCGGTTTTCCAGTGAGCTGATACACTCTCAGGAGACTATAGTAGAGCCATGTCCTGATAATGTCTTGTCCTTGAGGCCTCAAGGTATTGTTGAACGCACGTTTGAACAACTCATTGTTTCTCTTATATCCTGTCACGTAGAGCACTGATATGCTTGAATCGAACCATGTATCGAATACTTTCTTTTCTCCTTCAAGCTCTTCTTTTGGCGCACCGCACCTAGGACACTTATCCCATGGGGGCTCATCGATCCAAGGCCTATAGTACTTGCCGGGTTCGGGGACTAGTACTGCTCCACAACGACGGCATCTCCATAGTGGTACTTCTGTAGCATAGTATCTATCCCTACTTATCGGCCAGTCCGTCGATACACTGTCTATCCAGTCCAACAGCTTCTTTCTATGCATTTCAGGATGAAAACTTATTTCTTCGGCAATCTTCCTAATCTCGTCTTTGAATTCAAGCTGTTTAAGGAACCATTCACGTGTATGTATTATCTGTATAGGTGTCTTACAGCGCCAACATATTGGAATACTATGTCTTATCTTTTCTTTCTTTACCAGCGCACCTTTTTCCTCTAGGATCTCAGCGATCTTCCTTCTAGCTTCTTCAACGGTTAGGCCAGCAAGAGGGCCAGTTATATCCTTCATCTTACCATTCTTATCGATAATGATTGTCGGTTCTAAGCAGAGATCTCGGAACATCTTGACATCCGTCTGATCACCATAGCTACAGACCATGACCAGGCCTGTGCCGAATGAGGGATCAACTTCCTGGTACTCCGTTATTATCATTTCATGGCCGTAGACAGGATTGATCGCGTGTAGACCCTTCAATCTCCTGTATCTCTCGTCTTCAGGATTAAAGACCAGGGCTTTACATGCTCTGAGCATTTCAGGCCTTGTTGTCGCAACAATCACTTCTTCCCCTGTCTCCTTAACCTTGAACTTTATGTAGTATAAATACCCCTCAACCTCTTTGTGTTCTAGCTCGGCATCAGCAAGTGTGGTTCGGCATCTTGGACACCAGTTAACGGGTCTCTCGTCCTCGTAGATCAAGCCTTTCTTGAATAGTTCGATAAAGGTCCATTGAGTTATCCTTCTATACTCCGGGCTATCTGTGCCGTTTTTCCAATAGTCGAAACTACAGCCGATTTTTCTCCATATTTTTACTATTTCGTTCTCGGCCTTGTCAAGGAACTCCTTACATAATTTTAAGAAGTATTCTCTTCCTTCAGGAGTCTTAGAGATCTCGTGCGGGTTTATCCCATATGCCTTCTCCACTTGTACTTCTACAGGTAATCCATTCCTATCAGCATAGAATGGTACAAGGACATTGTAACCTTTCATCCTAAAATATCTGGCGATCATATCGATCTGGGCATAATGCGCGGTTCCACCAACATGCCATTTTCCGCTAGCATAAGGTGGGGGAGTATCAATTGCTATTATAGGTCTCTTATCCGATGGATCGAATTTGAACTCGTACAGTTTTTCCTCGATCCACTTACGATATAGTTTCTCCTCTTTGTCAATAGTCCAACGCTTATCTTTTATCTTCGGCTTAAACCCCAATATTCACACCACACACGATAATTTTCTCTGAAAGACTGCCGAGACTATTAATTAATAGCATGCATGATTAAAATAAGGTTATACCTAACCATTCTCCTCAGGACAACCCGTTTCCCAAGCAGATATGGGTTGACCACAACCGATTATTCTCCATGATTGATAGAATAGTCTTTCTATTAGAGGATAAGTTGGTTCTTTCTCAAGTATATAGCGGACATTAATAGTCTCTTTATGATCATCATATTTTAGACCAGTAACTATTATCTTCTCTACACCTGTTTCCCTGAGATCATAGTTACTTGGTTCTAATTCAGCATATAGTAGACAGTATTTATCGATGCAGTGTTCCTCGTATTGTTTAAACACCCAGTTACGCCTAAACACATCTACTGATACAAAATACTTGTTGGACAATAGTCTTGAGACAATTACCCTATAATGATCGAAGAACCAGTACTCGCTAGCGTTTTCCGGAACTACCAATACTTGTTCACCGTACATCTATGGGGATCAAGATATGGGTCTATAAACTATTCCCAGTTCATCAGCTAAACGATACGCTTCTAGGAGTTCTTCCTTCCTGATCCTCCTAGCTATTTCTTTATATCTTTCGGGATATTTCTCTACCAGATACTCTGGCCTGTATTGATCCATTATATTAACTAATGCTCTCGGAGTATTCTTAGCGATCCACTTCAGTATTTTCTTTGTACAGCAATGGATATGGCCAGGTAGGATCAGGTGTCTGATAATGATATCGCCATTATCATGTGCATACTTTATATTCTCCGTAACGATCTCCCAGTAGTTCTTAACGAGCGAGTATTTCTCAGCACACTTATCATTACCATACTTAAGATCAGGAAGCCATATATCGATAACATCGACTAGCAGTAATAGCGCCTCTCTAGTCATGTACATATTGCTGTTCCATAGCTGTGGCACATTTATATCGAGGTACTTGAAGCTTTCGAGAATAAACGGTATATGAGGTATAGGGTCGCCCCCTACATGATTGATGTTCCGTGCACCACCTAGTCTTAATTCCTTCTGTATTTCAGCTAATTCCTTCGGGCTTACTTTTTCACCTCTATCAATATATGCTTGGCTTATATCCCAGTTCTGGCAAAAGATGCATTTAAGAGGACATCCTCCATAGAAGATCGTGCCGCTAGGTACTAATGGAGCTTCTTCGCCTAGATGGTGGAAATAAGAATGAACTATGCACTTGCCTCCTACGCCGCATATTCCTCTACGATCTTTAAATCTTTCTGCTCCACATCTCCTTGCACATAGGCGGCAAGGACTGTAGAGTCTATAAGCTATTGAAATCTTTATATCGAGGAAACTATATCTGGGAACAGAGGTTTTGTCGAGCTCGTATTTCCCCTCCTTTATTTCCTTCAATATTTTACGGAATACTTCTCGGTATTTGGCATGTATTTTCCAAAGTTCCTCTAGAGAAATCGTTTTGTCATAAGGATCAATATCGACCTCGATGGTTTTAGCTATGACGAACTTTGCGGGTTTCTCATTTCTCATAACACTGTAGTACCATGCAAGCCTCTCTCTCACAACCGGATCCGCCCAAACACTTAGAGCATCCGGTCTCATATAGAAGTACTCGAACAATGCAATCATCCGGCAACTTTTTTCTTCAGGGATTCACTGAGAAGATCCACGCCGAATTTCTTGAGCTCAACATACAGTCTTGATATGGGGAGACCGACGACGTTGTAGAAATCCCCGACTATTACATCGATCAGCAAGGCCCCGATCCCCTGTATGGCGTAGGCTCCTGCTTTACCTAGTGGCTCTATTGTTGCAAGGTACTCTTGTAATTCTTCATTGGTGAAATCTCTCATCTTAACACTTGTTTCTGATGTGAAGCTAGATACTGCTAGAGTCTCTGTATCAATTATTGTAACTCCTGTTATTACGGAATGCCATTTACCTCTTAGTTTTAACAGTATTTCAGCTGCCTCATTAAGGCTTCTCGGCTTTCCTATAATCCCATATTGTTTCGAATATATGATCGTATCGGCCCCTATGATAACAGATCTTCGTGGAGCATTCTCTATAACACTATAGGCTTTCTCGCGAGAATTACTTAGAACTGTCTGATAGGGATCATCATATATTTTCTCAATAGCATTAGGGGTTATTACGACTAGGTCTGG
This sequence comes from Thermoproteota archaeon, assembly GCA_013154205.1. Classification (GTDB taxonomy): domain Archaea; phylum Thermoproteota; class Thermoprotei_A; order Sulfolobales; family Desulfurococcaceae; genus JAADCY01. The sequence continues at coordinate 5,805 of JAADCY010000128.1, forward strand.
CACATATCTTCTCAGGATTTCAGCTCTTCTGGGACTCGACGATGCTAGTACTATTATCTTCTTTTTCTTCAAGAGAATTATCCCCGTATTAGGGATAATAAAAACCGGGTAACATAGTTTACCTATTTACTGTATAAGCGCCTTTCCATAACCGACATAGATGATCTTATCAGGATTCAGCGCTTCTATAACGTCAGGCCTATTGGTTGCTACGATAAGCGTTATACCTGCTTGGCGTGCAAGCTTGCCAAGTTTTCTCGCAACTCTTTGTGCTGTGAGTGAATCGAGGTGCGCCGCGAACTCGTCTATTATCAGCAGATTTGGTTTCTCGGCGAGGAGACTTGCTAGTTTGGCTCTTTCTTTCTGCCCCGTTGATAACTCCACGAATCTCGCTCTATAGAAGACTGCATCGCTAAGTCCGACCATGTTTAGGATTTCTACTGCTTCGGCCGGGTCGCCAACCTTCATTGTTATATGCTCTAATAATGTCTCGGAGCCGAAGGATGGTTCTGCTTCTCCTGGTAGGAGGTATGCTATCTTTGTGTTTTGTGGAACAATTATTTCTCCTTGGCTTGGCCGGTAGTTTTCATTGCTTCTAAGCTCCGGCTTAGCTGCGCCAATTATCATTCTTAGTAGTGTTGTTTTGCCCGCGCCGCTGGCACCAACAACTACTACGACTTCTCCAGGCTTTATAGTCATATCAACGTTTCTCAGCACGTATTTTTCAACGATTCTTCTCTCAACACCGAATGCTAATAGTACTTCTCTCAGATTTGCTGGTAGACGCGAGACGTCGAGCACGCTGCGGTAAATCTTAGTTAATCCTTTCACTACGATGTTATCTGTCAGTACCTCGACGCGTCCATATCTAGACCTATATAGTCTTCCTCCATGCATCTTTGCATATGGATCGTTCTTTAGGAATTTCTCTATATACATTCTAGCTTCATCTGTCAATGGATACATAAGTACTGGTCTGCCGCTCCCTGTATCCCACATGTAATAGAATCCTGCTTTCTCGAAGAACGGGTTATACTTGGCCATCATCGCAATGGTTTCTATTATGTGTTTTCTCCTCTTCATTTCAGGCACTCTTCTCTCAGCAATCCACTCAATAGCTGCCTTAACAGATAGTATGCCTAAGCCGTCACCTCTATAGTCTGGGTGAACAACAACTCGCGCGATTCTCGCTGCGGCCGAATTGGCTATTTTGAGCGCCTTTTCGCTCACCTCTTCACCCACAATTGCTCTAGCGAGTCTCCGGCTGCCGTAGAGCTCTCTGAGATCCTTATAGCGAGAGATTATGCTTCTTCTCTCATTAAGTGCTGTCGGCCAGAATGTCGGGTGGAACCAGTTCTTAGGAAATACTTTTTCACGGATCATCTTTTCGACTTTCCCGTCGGGGAGCCGCCTGTTCATCAGAGGTATAGGGGTGTCTACACGCACATATCCAACTATACGGGGTTCATACGGCTTTCTCGATTTTAGCTCTAATACAAGGAATCTACTGCTTGGGATACTTCCACGTATTTCTTGGAGCTTCATAGGTATTCCGCAGCGAGGACATTTGGGTTGTATGTTTGCTTCCATGTACTCGCCGCATCTTGGACAACGCCATATAGCTACGATCTCTTCTTTGCTGGCATAATGGTGTTGCTCGAGATTAACTATGTCCATATAGTCTTCTTCGGTGACAGCCTCTCTAGCGATTATCCTGTATTCATATACTTTCTTGACGTTGAGCGGATCTTTCCTCTCGAGAACATATTCTTTACTCCAAGGAGGCCATATCAGTACTTCGTCTCGTCCATATATCCTATAGAGGACATAGTCCTGGGGGCCAAGTATCCATGTTGTGCCGATACGTTTAGGCTCGTCCTTTATTATTATCTTTACTTTCTCGCCTTTACTGAACCATTGGGCTATTACGCCTGTTGTCCAGAGATTGACTATTTCATTCTTTATCCTTACAGGTATTATTCCAAACCATTTGTAGCCTCTCCTACTCATGAGCTTAAAGGGATCGAACGCTACTGTTGCTTCTACTACTATGCCTTTCTCAATCAGGTGAGAGTCCAAGGCTTGATTTGACCTCGTTAAAGATTGTTTCATTGAAAAAATCTGTTGTAAAGATATTAATGATTATCCGGTGTAGCTTCAATAATTATCTTTATCGCTTCTATGAATAGATCCTTAAGCCTACTGATCAGTAAACGAGGCTCTATATAGCCCGATGAGCCTGCTTTCAAATCTGCGTATCTGCCCTTCAACCCCGTATATTCGATGTTTTCATCGTCACACTTCTCCTTAGAACCTGTATTATTTAATAGCTCATAGAGCTCGATCTCCGTGCAGCATGCATGACAATATCTTAGCCCGAGTTCGCCTGCCGTTCTCCAGATATCTATTATTATGAATGGTTTATGGTATTCCTGCCAAAATCTATGTGCATAACGCTCGATTACACTATAGTTTCCCCCATGACCGTTGATGACTATGTATCCTTTTACGAAGAGTTTTCGCTCGATTGACCCGATGATGTCTGATATGAGATCATAATATGTTTTTACACTAATGGATATTGTTCCCGGCCAATCTAGCCATTCATCGGATGAACCATAAGGTAAAGCTGGTAGAAGAAGTAACTTATAATTATCTGGTAGATCCTCAGTATGCTCTGCAAGCCATAGAGCGGTTTTCTCCGCTATATATGTATCAACACAATATGGTAATTTATTGAAATGATACTCAGTGCTTCCTAGGGGTAGTATGACGATATATTGTTGATTATTGTTTATACTTGTTGCATCCGAAAGCTTGACGGGTTTCAACAAGGTTCACCATGTATTTATTTTTCAATATGGATTGGCTCGAATATTATCCTGCCGAGCTCCAGTATTATTTGTTTGATCAAGTCTCTATGCTTATTGCAGACTCTACTGAAGTCTTCGCAGAACCTAGTTAGGGCTTCATCTGGGCTTCTCGAGTACCGTATATGGGGGGCCATGTTCCAAGTTAGTGCATCAAGCCTGTAGAGAGGGATACCAGAATACTGTCTAATTATTCGCCATACTCGTCTAGCCAGCGATGAGTATTTTGACGATATGAGGGCTGAGACGCATTCCTCAATGCTATCATTGCAGCCTCTAATTATCCCCGAGCTTATCGTTATAAAGGCGTTCCTTCTGTCGATAGGCATATCGATGTCTCCCCTTACGTTCTTCCCAACAATTTTGCATACATACCAGTACATTTTCGACGCAAAAACTATCGTCTTACTGGTAGATCTAGAACCGGTAATCCTTTCGAGCTCTCTAGTAAGATGCGATAAATCATTCGTATATCTAAACGGTTCATTCATAATCTTCCTACAGATTTGTGAGAAATAGTATTTTTCAAGCCTAGAATACTTGTTCTGCAATGATAGTCTATTATATTTAGAAATCTTTAAGAATTCACGATGTATTTTCAACATATCTTCGCAGTCAGCGTTTTTTAAATGATTTTTCATCCTAGCAAGGTAATCTGCGAACTCGCTCCAGTAATCTTCACCTTTTCCAGTAAGAAAATAGCTTATAAGAGAATTCGCTATAACCATGTTGAGCACTATAGCAACGGGTAGTCGTCCGACTATTCTTTTCAATGCTATAAACTGTTTATCGCTTTCTTCGATCAAATCGATGATACTCATTATCTCTGGGACAGTTCCTAGAAACAATCCTAGCCCACGACATCTATCACTATCAATCGAGAACATACTTTATCATCACCCAAGAATGATATATTAACGGTTTAAAATACTAGTTGAGACTAAGCAAAAGGTGAGATATTTGGAGGGCTACATAGTATTTATAATGAAGAAGGGGAAGAACGTTGGAAAATTAGAGGATTCAAACGAGATACTCGTACTTAACATAGATAATGGTAGTACAGTTACTATCGATAATAAGTATAGTGCTAGAGGTATTGATTTCCTCGAAGACCTTTTCGACGATTATGACCCGTCACTAATGTTTGTATCAGACATAGACGATGAAACAATGTTTAAAATAGAGGAGAACGGTGTAAAGGTCATCAAGACCGGAGATAGGGATATTGAAGGTTTGAGAGAAGAATTATTCCTGTATTAGGCCTAGATTCTCCAAGACAAACTATTTTGTTCAAAAACAACATTATAGCCAATGACCCCGGTTCTATCTAAAATAATTTATTTCATCGAGACAAAGTAATTACAGGTGCTGGTTCCTTGCTAAAGTTCCCAGACAACTTCATATTCGGCGTCTCTACTTCGGCCTACCAAATAGAGGGAGACAACAAGAACTCGGACTGGTGGCTTTTCGAGGAGAAAGGAAAGCTTCCGTATAAGTCAGGTAAGGCCACAGATCATTGGAATAGATACCAGGAAGATATAGAGTTGCTGGCTGAGCTCAAAGTAGACATGTACAGATTTTCTATCGAGTGGAGCAGGGTATACCCCAGTAAAGACTATGTAAACTACGAGGCGCTTTCAAGATATAGGGAGATAGTGGATCTCCTTAGAGATCATGGAATAGAACCCATGATAACCTTGCATCACTTTACGAATCCCATATGGTTCCACGAGCTAGGCGGTTGGGAGAAGAGAGAAAACGTGGATTACTTTATCCAATACGTAGAAACAATAGCGAATGAATTCCCCGATGTTAAATACTGGCTTGTATTCAACGAACCCATAGTGTATATGCTGGAAAGCTATATCGAGGGTCACTGGCCCCCCATGAAGAAAAACCTCTTTCTAGCGGAACAAGTAGCGGCGAACATGGCTTATGCTTATGCAAAAGCATACGAGATCCTACATGATCTAGGCAAGGTCAGTATAGCCAAAAACATGATCTACTTCGAACCATATAGTGATAAAGACAAAGACATCGAAGCCTGTAGAAAAGCCGAGCAAATGTTCAACTGGAGCTTCATAGACGGTATATTGACGGGGAGGCTAAAAGTAATAAGGAAAGAATACGATGTTCCCAAATCCGAGCTTGACTTCATAGGCCTAAACTATTATACAGGAATGAAGGTAAAATACACTCTGAACCCTCTACGCCTACACCTCGACGTAGAGCCTATCAAGACGGAAAAATGCACTCTAATGGGGTACTGCATATACCCGAGAGGCCTATACGAGGTCCTTAAGAAGACGTGGAACAAGTACGGAAAAGAGATCATCATAACGGAGAATGGTGTTGCAGTAGAAGATGATGAAGACAGAATACTATCTATTGTAAGACATCTACAATATACTCATAAAGCCCTCACCGAAGGAATTAGTGTTAACGGCTACTTCTACTGGAGTATTCTGGATAACTTCGAATGGGATCGTGGCTACGACAAAAGATTCGGGCTGGTCGAAGTAGATTATACGACGTTTAAACGGAAACCTAGGAAGAGCTTCTACGTATATAAAGAAATAATAAAGAATAAAGCAATACCTGATGATCTCCTGGAGAAATATGGGGAAAACATATCATAAGATATTCTTATAAGTTTTTGAATACATCTAGCTTATATTAGACAATACAGTGTCTACGTCAACATCTCCAATTTTATCGAGAGGAGGCGATAATCAATGTGCGCAGGATCATATGTTTCAGACGACGAGCTCCAGAAAGCCTTGGAGAAGAAATCCGAGAAAACAACCAGTGAGAAGCAGCGCTGGATCCAACGCATGTTGAGAAGCGCTAAACATCACCATAAGATATGTCCATACTATGACAAGAAGACGGGCATGTGCTTCATAGCGCTCGGAGAAAAGTGCGATCGTGATGGAAGATATGATAATTGTCCTAGATTCCTCAAGTTCCTCGAAGAAAAATACGAATACTATAAGTCTAGGAACTTACCACTACCAGTGGATTTCGCCGATATCGTTATTGCTCCATTCTGAGTTTTTTAAACACGTTTTTAATAATCTCTCCTAACAATTATTCACACACAGAATAGAATAATGAATTAGGAAGGTGCCCCTATATTGAACAACACTGGCGAGGAAAAACCTGAGACCAAAACCTATACGATCAGCGATCTAGATAAAATCTGGGTAGAATATGATAAACAAAACGATATACTCTACATAAACTTCGGATACGACATAGAAGAAGCAGATGAAGAATTCCTAAGTAAAGATGAAGATATTGTTGTAAGGATAAAGAACGGACGTGTTGTATCAATAATGATCATGAACTTCAGCGGTAAAGCAGGCATAATGATATATTAGCGCTCCACATAGTGTACAACAATCGACTTTTTATCAAAAGAGCCTATTTTAGATAGTAATTCAACAGGATCACTATCGCCATAAACCTGTATATCAATATACATTTTATCACCATCATAACTGATCAAGACAAGAGAATCATTTAGTACAAAGAAAACCGCAGAAACAAAACCATTAATCTTTAAGTATCTCCTAGGTCTAAGCATCTCTAACAACTTATCTGAAAATTCGTCGAAGCTATCTATTTTCCGATTAACTTCTACCATTAAATGGCGCATAGCTAAACACCGCCTTGACTGAAAGTCTAACATCCATTTGAACTATAAATTCATTATTAATACTCTCTTAATGATGTGCACAAGTATTTTTCTCGTATCATAAGGATAAGGTTCAACAATAACATTAACTTCACAGAGATATTTACCTATAGATGATATTTTAGCTCTTGTAGCTAAACGTATCAAGAACTACCCATCTATGGGTGGCAACGGGCTGGGCGGCAGGGTTGTAACTAAGTATATTGGCCCGCTCGAGGAGCTTGTCAGGATATACCAGATCTACAGGCTTGAGGGCCAGGCTAACTACAGGATCACTAATCGAGACATATGACGAATCACCGACGGGATCGCGGAGAGTGTAGTTAACCTCCTCGAGAAAAGGCTTGAGACAATGGTGCGGGGGGTGGGATTTGAACCCACGCAGGCCTACGCCACCGGGTCCTCAACCCGGCCCCTTTG
>JAADCY010000028.1 GCA_013154205.1 Thermoproteota archaeon
ACCATACAATAAGCTAGTATTCGCGGTCGGACCCCTGTCAGGTATGCCCCTACCGAGCAGCGGCAAAATGATCGTTGCCTCGAAAAGCCCGTTAACAGGCGGCTATGGTGATGGAAACGTCGGTACGATGGCAAGCGTTCATTTACGCAAAGCGGGCTACGACGCAATAGTGATCGAGGGTAAGGCTAGGAAACCAGTATATCTCTACATCGAGGACGACAAGGCAGAAATCAGAGACGCCGATCACTTATGGGGGCTTGACACATTCACAGCTGAAGACAAGCTTGTCGAAGAACACGGCAAGAACATCGGTGTCCTACTGATCGGACCTGCTGGAGAACACCTGGTTAGATACGCAACAGTGATCTCAATGAAGGGAAGGAGCGGTGGAAGACCAGGCATGGGAGCAGTGATGGGAAGCAAGAACCTTAAAGCCATAGTGATAAAAGGCACAAAAGAACCAAGCGTTGCTGAGCCTGAGAAGCTGAGAGAAGAAGCGAAAAAAGCATACGATGAAGTACTCAAGGCCGAAGGCTATGATTTCTGGATAAGACAAGGAACAATGATGACCATTAATTGGAGCAATGAAAACAGCGTCTTACCAACAATGAATTACAGGGAAGGAGTATGGGAGTACTATGATAGGATAAGCGGTGACCTGATGGAGAAGATAAAGATCAAGCGCAGAGGCTGCCCCTACTGTAACATGCAGTGCGGAAACGTCGTGATCGACGATGTAGGAGAAGAGAGCGAGCTCGACTACGAGAACGTAGCAATGCTTGGAAGCAACATATTACTACCGGATCTCAAGAGAGTTGCTGAGCTCAACAAACTATGCGATAAGCTAGGACTGGACACTATATCTATGGGTAACGTCCTGGGATTCCTCATGGAAGCATCTGATCGCGGACTCCTCGACGAAAAGATCGGGTGGGGAGACTACAAAGCGGCGAGACAGCTCATCATCGACACAGCCTATAGAAGAGGACTAGGATATCTCGCTGCAGAAGGAGTGAGAATAATATCGAGACACCTAGGCAAAGAAGCCGAAGAATTCGCCATCCATGTGAAAGGATTAGAAGTATCAGCATACGACTGCCATGCTGCCCCCGGAATGGCTCTAGCCTACGGAACATCTCCAATAGGAGCACACCACAAAGACGCATGGCTCATAGGCCTTGAGGTCAAGATGGATAGGTTCAGTTATGACAAGGTAAAGGTCGAGAAACTATTGTTCTTACAAAGAGTACGTGGAGGAATGTTTGAATCGCTAACCACATGCCGCCTACCATGGGTAGAGCTAGGAGTGAACCTAGAGCATTATCCAAGGATGTTATCATACATCACAGGTGTAACCTATACACTTGAAGATATCTACACCATAGCAGACAGAATATACAACCTGATCAGGGCCTTCTGGATCAGAGAATATGGCTGGTGGGACAGAACAATGGATTATCCGCCAATGAGATGGTTCAAGCACCCGCTGACAAAAGGCCCGTTCACGGGAGCAAAGCTAGACCTAGACAAGTACAATGAAATGCTAAACCTATACTACCAGATGCGTGGATGGGATGAAAACGGAGTACCACGTGAAGAAACACTGAGAAAACTAGGCCTTGACTACGTAATCCCTGTTATAAAGAGCGTTATTCACTAAACCTTTTTTACAACAATTAAGCGTTTCTCATTTTAGCACATCATAACTATATGGCAATAACAGCAACTTTGCTGGAAGGCTGAGATCAACATGAGAAAAACCATTGTTAAAGGCGTGGTTGTATCGGGGCTTGGTGAAGGACGAAAATACGTCACCCTATACGCGGAGGAATTCAGAAAAAGCATAGGGATAATACCCTATCCGGGAACACTCAATATTAAGCTAGAGAAACCACTAGATGATGTCTTATCAAGACACAAACATATAATAGTGGAACCGCCGTCCAAAGAGTTCTATCCCGTTCTCCTCTATTGTGCAGAGCTTAGGGGTCGTAAAGTCTATCTCGTACGCCCACTTAAAACACGTCATGGCAACAAGATCGCAGAAATAATTTCTGATAAATATCTTCGCAAAGAACTGGGTCTAAAAGACGGTGATGAAGTAATTTTAGAGATAACGGATTGTAGCTGTCAAGAAAGCTGCTCCGGCGATCTATAAGGACATATACGCTGAAATATACAGTATTTGCACTCCCACTGCCATCTGGGATGAACACTATCATATACTAGTTCGCGGAGCATATTTTCTATATCAACTGCTGTCCTGTCAATGCTGAATTCCAATAACCTGTCAGGAGTAATATAGATCAATATACCCTTATCTAGATCGAGCATGTTTAGATAGATCTGTAGCTGTAAAATATGGTGCTCTCGCGGTAGATTATGGTTCCCCCTACCACTCTTTATTTCAACAACGATTCCCTCTTCCTCATTATATGCGTCAACTCTGCCTTTGAGAATGTATTTTTCATCATCGATAGTATATGTTCTCTCAATTGGTTTCTCAACGACATATCCCTTATCACTAAGATAGGCTTCAAGCCCTCTATGTATCAGTTCGCCGAACACCGTTATTGGTTCAAAATGAATCGTTAGCTCGGGAAAACTTCTCCGTAACAAGTATTTGTGAGAACATGATATGAGATCAGTCACGTATATAACATGTGGATCACGTAGTTCCTCGAGGCGCTCCATCTGCTCCTTAATCCTATCCCTATATATGATCGATATTATCCTATGGCTTGGCCCTATAGAGTACTCCATCCTATCCACCTGGTAGAGGAAGCACATATTTCTTCAAAGAATCCAGAGCGTGTTCTCCTTTAACAATATTCTTCCTAATAAAGCGTATTAAACGAGATGTGGGAGGAGTTAGTGGAGCTGGCAGTGACTCCAGATCGTAAAATCCAGCGTCAAGAGCATCACTGCCCGGTACAACCCTGGATTTGTAAGGCTCCACCAATAGATCTATTAATACGAAATGCTCATCACAGTCGGGATAATCACTAGGAACAATCTCATCTACCCATATGACACCCAGTGGTTTACCCGTTATACCCGTCTCTTCCTCAAGCTCTCTGAGGCAAGCATCAATTATGTGTTCACCGTACTCCAGATGGCCTCCCGGGACTGCCCAGTACCCCTCACCCGGAGGATGTCCTCTCTTAACGAGGAGTATGCGATTTCCATGATCAATCACTACCGCGCCTATTCCAATGCTTAAAACTTTATTCATGACACACACCTGTTTCAAAGCATAATTCAAGATAAGTCTTGTACACGGGTTCTATACAGCTGCCAATGAGTTCTTTTACCTTATTAATTTCGTTTTTTCGCCTACATTCGATCTCTAGGAATACCCCCAGCCCCTTAACGTGGTCTAATAATATGTCACAGTCATTGTACCTATACTTATAGCGCTTCTTCGTGATCGATGCGATCTTCTTGAATCCGAGCCTATTAAGAATCTTAAGTATTTTCTCCGGTTCGGTTAATTCTACTTCAATCTCTTCCCTAGATTTGATCTCTCCACTCATTTTCCGGGGCCCCTTGTACGTCAATATCCATTTCTCCCTGTCTGAGACGATCATCATCCTCAAGCGTAAAGCTTCGTCTGTCTGGGAGAAGTCTTTGCAGGGATGCTGTAAGTAAGTGTCATATTCGTGGAGAACTTCTATGTAGGAAGCACCTATTGCCTCTATTAACTGTTTTATTTGCTCATCACTGCATATCACTTTGTATTTAGCCTCTATTTCTTCATCTTGACCAGAAGGCCTCATTATTCACGCCCCAAATACAGTCTAGCCTTATGAATTGTTTGCTCGGAGACACTAAGATACTTTCTTAGGAGAAACGGTATTGTAACGGTTTTCCTTCCGAAAGTCCGTTTAGCCCCGTTGAGACCGTCAAGGAATGCAGTGAGGCCATAAATTAGTCCAGCAGAATACCCGCCTTCAAGTAAAACAATACTTGGAAGACCGGTCTTCCAGATAAGAGAACCTGCTAGATAATAAGAGTTTTCAGTGAGCCGCGTATCAGCTAATCCATCCCCTATATACCCATCAAGTCCCAATGATACAATTATTGCCTCAGCATTATAAGACTCCAAAAGCTCCTCGACGAAACCCATATATTTCTCAAAAATATCGTCGCCAGCATTCCTAGGCAATAACAGATTTACAGTATATCCTTTACCCTGTTTCCCACCATTCTGATCTGGGAAACACGTATACGGATAAAAATCACTCGGGTCTCTATGAATATCAATGTTTAAAACATCATTCCTATCATAAAATATTTCTTCAGTACCATTGCCACAATGAACATCTATATCAAGAACCACGATTTTGCTTACCCCTTGATCCTTCAATCCCATTACAGCTGCTGCAGCATTATTCAATATGCAGAAACCCTGTGTAGGACACCCCAAGGCTTTTCCAGCCCTGCCAACATGATGGCCGGGCGGCCTCAATAGCAAGACATAGTATTCATTATGCCTCAGAGAATAAGCTGCATACTCATAGGATAACTTCAAAGCATAAAGAGCTAGATCCAATGTGTCTTCCACAAAATAAGTATCCGGATCTATCTCACAAGGTGCCTTAGCCTTTAGCTTCAACAGGTAATTAATATATCCCTTAACATGTATCCTTTTCGCAAGCTCTAACGAATAATCTATCGAGCCATATTTCTCCCATAGAATATCGTAGCCCTTCGACTTGATTGCTCGAAAAACCAATCTTATTCTCTCGGGATTCTCGGGGTGCTCATACCATGGTTTATGCATATCGACGAAAGCCTTTGAGGAAACTATAGTAACCACTCTTACACCTCAATAAATAATTATGTCTAGGAAGAAACTATATGGCTGGCCTATACCCGGGGAAAAACATGTACCAGATAATAGTAAAGTCACGTAGCGATGCTGGTGCTATAGAGTCTATGGTGGACCGTTTCTACCATGGATGGCCCATAGTAATCAATACATTGAAGGGCGGGAAACTGGAAGCTTTAGATAATATCCTGGATCAGCTCCTCAAGGATGATCACTATAATTTTGTCTTCCTTGGAAGGAAAGATCTCAGAGTATACGAGCATATTGAAAAATATGATGAATACAATAATGTGGTGTACTTAATTGATAGAAGCCGTGTTAGAAACATAAGGATCGAGCATCTAGCATGGTTTTTTGAGAAAGCTAGGTCTCTTCAAAGGCTAAGGATTACTTCTAAAAAAGGTAGGCTCTTACTAGGTAGGATGGAGAAACAAATAATTCCTGAGCCCGAACCATATATGGATCTATTCATTCTCCATGTATCAGCAAATGTTTCTGAAAAGATAGGTTTAGGGCCAGGAACATATCTCGTCTTAAGAGGGCTTGGAGGAAAACACTTTGTAATAGACTACTCGGGAATCAAAGGTATACTCACTATTCCGGATAATCTAGGTATCCCTAAATACTCCGGGGATAAACTCTCTCAAATCAATCCTTCGGAACTCATAAAATACAATACTGAATTTTTGGAACAAGAAGAACGCATAGTAGTTAGTTTTATGAATAAATTCAAGGAGAGCTTTGATCGTATAATAGTTCCTGTTAGTGGAGGTAAAGATAGTGCCACAGCATTATATCTTGCCAAGAAAGTATATGGCGAAAGAGTCGAAGGCGTATTTGTGGACATAGACCTTGATATGCCACATAATAAGATTTTCATCAATAGGCTTGAACAAGAACTAAAAGTCCCCATACATAGGGTTAGAGTAGAGCTCCATAAGTATCTCAGCCAAAAAGGTTTTCCTACACCGAATAACAGGTGGTGCACAGCGTTAAAGATCGCGGCTCTCGAGAACATGTATGGAGAACTTTGTAGAGACACGGAATGCCTCATTGTTGTTGGAGATAGGGATGTTGAGTCTGAGGCTAGGGGTAGACGATCACCAGTGATAGTAAATGATAAGTATGTCCGTATCTCGCCGTTGAAACAATGGTCCACACTCACTCTTCAACTATACATGATGTACAGAAAAATCCCTGTTAATCCATTATATGATGAAGGTTTCTATAGGCTTGGATGCTTTATCTGCCCCAGCCTGCGCGGATGGGAGCACTTATTAATTAATACTTCACCAATGCTCAGAAGTGTTAGAAATGATATGATCTATAAGAATTATGTGGAGTACCTTAAGAATACTCCTAAGGAGTATAGTACTGGGCTGTGAGGAGCATTTCTTTGAGCTTCTTCAGATCGGGGTCTTTAGGCACTCTGACTATTGCAAGATTTGGATGACCAGCAATATCGCGTCCAAGTCCTTCGGCCACAAGGTATTTTGCTATCCTATATGCCTTCCCACCTGACGCTTTAATTATTAATAAACTATAGTTCTTACGAGTCGTGACAAGGAGAGCTACGGGGCTTTTAACTATTGACGCTATCTTTGATGCTAGGGCTGTGCCGCCGCGATGCTTCCATTTATTCCTCGCATCTATAAATCTGATCTCGCCTATCTTTTCAGCTGACATCGCGAGATCTATTGCCATGTCCTTTATCTCCTGATCACGCTTGGCTATAGCTTCTCTAACCTTACTCAGTATCTTCTGGTCGAGCGGCATAGGTAGTGCGGCAGGTGTTGCCAGCCAATCAACTATCTTGATCCATACTTTTTCGTCACGCATAACGGTTAGTGCTTTACTAAATAGAGACGCCATTTCGAAGAGCTTCATGTATTTTTGTGGAACCCTTCTCCCGCTATCCATATATTTGACTACTTCGACAAAACTCCTTAGCCTAGCATGAGGTTCTATATCATGTTCTCTTAAGAGTTTTTCAACTATTGCCGCGGTCGGCATTTTATGATCAACAATAACCTCATCGATTACGCTTTCCAAGTTTTTTATGTTAGATATTGTCGATAAGTGATGATCAATGTAAATTATCTTCTTGACGCCGAAATGGCTCTTAAGAAGCTTGAGTATATTTGGAATGTATTTAGTGTACGGAATGTCTAGAAGTATCATTAGATCATAGTCTGCACGCATATCGTTCAATATGAACTTGAGTCTTTCAGGATCGACAGGCCTCCTATCAACAATAGCTTTTGATGGGATAGGATATTTTCCTAGTTTTTCCTGCGAGTATACTAGCAGGGCTGCCGCGACAACGCCATCGGCGTCCCAGTCTCCACCTACAAATACCCTTGGATATCTTTTCAACATGGTTCACCGCTAGTTCTCTCTCATATAGTGGTTGATTACACCGTGTCTCCTATAAGTAGTCCTAAGACTTCTTTTCTCAATAATTCTAGTAACGTCTAATAAGATATAGCCCATATAAAAAGATAAGATCATCAATAATTCTAGCTGTGCAACCATATGATTGTTAATACCTACATATAAGTTATTGATGCTAAAAGAATACGTGATCATGGGATCAACAAATATTCGAATAAGCCCTACAATCATTAAGATACCCGTTGCTAGTATTTTGGACAAATATCTTCTGGCTCTATAGTTGAAAATAACATAGATAATGCAGGCAATTATCATGATAACTGAAAGAAACGTGATGCGGAATACTAATGTAGACCTATAGATCAGGCCCAGGAGTAACGGTAGATCAAGGGTAATTAATGGTAGAACAACATTTATAATCAATACAAGCGTGAAAAACACAAGCAGATCTTTTATTTTCTTCTTCATTTTTTCACCACAGCATATGTTTTTGTATAGTTAAAAGGAAAAATGAGAACAATTTCCTTAAGATCACCGCTACATATGCTTTTTACCTTGAGTATAGTCGTTGTATCTGGCTTGATCGTTACATTGAACTCTCTAATAAAAGACGTTGAATCATTAAAAACAAACTTAACCATAAGATTACCAGTATAATAATAATTTGAGGCTAGCTCGATTATGAAATAACTAGTCTTATTATTGGTAGAGATACAATACATGTTATTGACAGAAGGAGTGACTTTCTCGTATATTTTATCAAGTGTTGTAAAAGCCTTCTTAACATTAAATATTATTAAACCATTACGTATGCCTTCGAAGATAAGCCTACTACTACCATGTATATTGTTTAACACCGTGTCGACGTAACAGGTATATCTTTCAGTATTGTTGACCATGCAGTGGAACTCATGGTCTCCAATAATTACTTTTGTATTATTAAGGCCAACATCGTGATTAAGGATAAGGAGTAGCTCTAGGTATAGATTGGAAGGTTTTCCCGTGTAACTGTAAATGGAGGCTGATATTATTTTATAATTAATACTAAGATCTGTAGTGCTAGAGATCGTCGGTACATAATCATTCACTATGATTGAACCAAGATAGAAAGCTATCACTAACGATAGAATCATACATGCTGCTCCAGCGATCCTAAGAGCTATTGTTAACCGCATCCTTGGATGCCCCGTATCTGAGAAATGATTAACACGTGTATAATATATAGGGATACCTTGAATCGTCTATCATAAGGGATGTGTATGGATATTTTCGACGGTCTGACCAAGGAAATTACGAGGCTGATGCGAAAGACGGGAAAATCCGGTATGTATATCAATATTGACGAGTCCGAGGTTCTCGAGCCTTTATATGAAGCTAGAATAGAGCATGTTAGTAACGATAGGATACATGCACCGCAGGATAAGATAATCGAGCTAGTCGAGCCCAAATCTTTGGCGGGTTGGACTGATCTTTCTGTATCTCTGTATGGTATTGATAGCAGTACGCGTACGATTACATCTCCATTTTTCTTCATCGGCATAGGGTTCGGTGTAGGCGTTGATTATAGGCGTGGAGACCGTATTGAATGCCCTTCAATAACGAGTCTCATTAGTAAATCTCCTATTGTTTGTAGAGAGTGTAAATGGATTATACTTATCCCGTTCTCGGAAGAAGCTGGAAACATCTGTGATAACCCATGCATTATGGCTAGGAATCCAGCCGGTACACCATATGATACCAGCTATAATCGTTATGCTGCACTCGACGAACTTAGATTAGTTATCGAGAACTATATATTATCATCAATACTCGGTAAACAGAATTATCTTGGTAGCCGAGTCATATTACTTGACGGCCCAATTTACATGGTTCCAAAACTAGTGACTATGTACGCTTATCTGAAGCCTCCAAGCAGAGGAAGAATAGATGATTATATTGCTAGCTGGAAGACCATAGTAAAACATAGAATCGATTTATTGAAGCATAAAGACTCTGATACATTGGTTTACGGTATTGTTAAGAGACTCGATAACTCATACATATTATCCCGTATAGACCCCGCACGTCTAACCCATGGGGCCAGAATAAATGATCAAGCATACCTTATCTTGTTTACACAAAAGGTCTTTAAAAACGCAATAGCCAAACCATTCATTATAGGCCCTATAAAGATCGATCCGCCTAAAGAACTAGGCGAGATCCCGCCCAAAATAATATACTATGTAGGCCTACCCAGGCATAAGTATACGGCTAATACAGGTGTGGCTCCGTATGGGTTCTATAGGGTTGAGTTCCTGGCTGAAGAACTAAGAAATATTCTCAAAAAATACGATAAACCATATATCCCTTCATTAATGGATTCTCTAATATCAGGAACTGTTATCCCGTTATCGATACTTATAGCCGATAAAATAGCCAAAGACGTATCTAGGGGTATTGCTAACTACTTTATAAGACTATTAGAAGATAATGGCGTGCCCTTAACATATGACTCGATGCGCTCTATAGAGGGATACTTCGTTGAATGATATGCTAGCGTCCATTAATGAGAGAATGCAACATGCGATAGAGATAGCTAGGAAGTACGGAGAGATAATAGGCTGGGTTTCTCGCACAAGTCCTTCAAGTATATCTGAAGAAGGAGGCCTCGTAGTATTCGATGTGGAACCTCATATATACTTTGAAAAGTTCAGCGAGATTGCCAGCACGGGTAATTTCCTCGCTGTCGTAGACATTAAGACACTATCGATAACGAGCATACGAATAGTTAAGGTTGAAAGAAGAGATATTATTGCAGAGCTAAATCTTCCCGACCTAACGATCTCCATGCCCGGTAGAGAGCCTGCAGGACTATTAACAAAGACAAGGATCTACGGAAAACCCCTTCTAACATATAATGTTGAAACAGGAGTTGTAGAAACAGCAAATATAGTGTTAGAGCCACAATCGCCTGTCATTATGCCTAGGGACCCTGTTATAATACAGAAGATCCTCGGTCTCCCGACCAAGGGTGTTTTCATAGGTTATGTAACTACAGGTGATCGCCCTATATTTCATGCCTCAGTCCCCATCTATATCCCTCTTAAAACATTCTATCAGCACACATTAATTCTCGGAACAACCGGGTCGGGAAAAACAACCCTGATCAAGAACATGATATCAGCGTTCTCAAGCCATTATAATTTCGACGAGTTAAAGACAAGCTTGCTTATAATGGATCCCAACCGGGACTATGTAACACTGCCATTGAAACCTACTTGGCAATTCTACGAAGGTATTGATAGAGAACTCGAAGAAGAAATGCTTAGGAAGACTATGAAGAACGTCAAAAGGCCTAAAGGCCTCGTCATAGTCCTGCCTATAACGAAATACCTGGTTAACCGCTTGGTTCCAGGAGAGCATGTCTCCTGGCCTAAGCTGCTCAAAATTATAGCTGAGGAATACTATGAAACAACATACCTGCCAATAGCAGATAAAATGGGCTGGGATAGCAGGGTTAAAGAGATAGAGATAATTGAAGAGCCTGGAAAAATACCGTTGCGAATAGTTAAGATGAATATAGAAATGAATTATGGCGGAGACGAGGATCATATTGAGCTCTTCATAGTGCCATACGGTTTTAGATTTAAGGATATGAGCCCGAGAGACTTCATATCCCTTAACCCTTACTTTACGAGACAAGCAAAGGACGGGTTGTTAAGGCTGCTGAATTACCTGAAAGCAAAGAACGCCGAGATCGAATCTCTCGACGAACTATATGATGCTCTCCAAGAAGCGAGGTACAGGCTAAGGGAAAAGCCTGGAACACGTAACAGGGGGCCAGTCCTTAATCCTAACAAAGAATATCTCATCGAGCTGATCAAGGAGCTAGCTATCCATAAATCAACTATTGAGAATATGCTTAGACAAATAGGTTCTCTAATGGATACGGGTTTATTCGACATATGTGTCCCAGGCGGTATGGGTGAAGAGAAATACCTGCATGAACCATCCTTTGCATTGATCCTAGAGAAGCATCATAGCTTGATGAAAGGATATCCTATTGTCGTAGACCTAGAGTATTTACAGGAAAATAGTCCATCGGATCCCGATAAGATCATAAGTATAGCTGCTTTTAGAATACTGAACAAAGTATTCGAGTGGAAGCTTACCATGTCGAGACGGAGAATAACTACTCAGCCAGTTGTAATAATAATGGATGAAGCACATCGTTTCTTCCCGTCTAGAGGAGGTGGTAAAGAAGAATATATTGAGCATGTATCAGGGATGATCGATAGAATTGCTAGACTGGGTAGGGCTAGGCGGCTGGGTATTATCTTCTCGACACATTCTCCTAAAGACGTACACGATATAATCCTACAGCTTTCAAACACGAAGATAATCTTAAGAACGGATAAGAGCCAATTATCATCACTAGATATCCCTGGAGAATATCGTGACCTCATCCTAAGAGCAGGAGATCGCGTAGGCCTTCTGAAGACTCATGCTCTCAGAATGGGGTATGTCACTTTCAGGACAACTTTACCGATAGCAGGCCATTACGACTTGTCTGCGCTCTGATATAATGACCTATACACATGCATAATTCTTTGAAGAAACGTGATAATAGATAAAACCAAGAGAACTAACAATGACAATGTTACAGCCCTGAGGCTAACATAATATAGGAGAGCTGTGCCTGCAAGCCATAGGATCCTTTCTGCTCTCTCAATTATTCCGACACCCTCCATTTTTAAACCGAGTGATTCAGCCCGGCTCCTTGTGTAGCTTATGAGCAGAGAGAATGATAATAGAAACCCAATGAGGTAGGGATTCACGCCGAGGGCAAGGTATGAGAGTATATATAATGTATCTGATAATCTATCGGTTGTCGAGTCTAGGAAAGCACCAAATCTGGAGACTGTACCAGTGATCCTAGCTAGCGCTCCGTCTAATGCATCGAATAATCCGGATAAAAGTATCATTATTAGGAATAATGGTATTGAACGCCAACAATACATTGCTAGAAAAGCTATGCCTGAAACTAGTAGTGATGAGAGAGTTATAGTGTTGGGTCCTACACCTATGGATGCAAGACCCGATGCTATTTTCTCGAAAAAGTTCTTGACCTTACTTCTTAGTCTCGTCAGCAAAACACTTTACACCACATACGTCCATGCAGATTTTCTTCATCACTAGCGCGTCTTTTTCTAATATGGGGCTCTCACTGATAAAGAC